>NZ_JAFLWD010000034.1:0-61087 GCF_017316105.1 Candidatus Enterococcus ikei | reverse complement strand
ATTGGAACAGGAACAGCGGATGGTAGCGGCAACTTCACTATTTCAATTCCACAAGGTCAAGCAACAGCTAATGAATCTTTAAACGCAGTTGCAAAATCTGGAGCGGATGAAAGTACGCCAACGTCATTTACTACACCAGCAGATGGAGTAGTGATTGCCCCACCAGTAGTAACCGATACAACAGGTACCTCAGCAACAGGTTATACAGTGACAGGTACAGCAACCGCAGGAAACACAGTTGAAATTCGCAATGCGGGTGGAACGGTAATCGGAACGGGCACGGCGGATGGTAGTGGTAATTTCAGTATTCCAATTTCACAAGGTCAAGCAACAGCAAGCGAGTCTTTAACTGCAGTTGCAAAATCTGGTGTAGCTGAAAGTACTCCCACACCTTTTACGACGCCAGCAGATCCGGTACTTATCGCGGCACCAACAGTAGATAGTGTAACGGGAACATCAGCGACAGGCTATACAGTAACAGGTACAGCGACAGCGGGAAATACCATTGACATTAAAAACACAGGTGGAACGATAATCGGAACGGCTGTTGTGGACCCAAGCGGTAATTATACAGTGACTATTCCGGCTGGCTCTGCAACACCAAACGAACAATTATCTGCAATATCAAAAGACGCCGATGGCAACCAAAGTCCAGCAACAGCCTTCACTACACCAACAGATCCAGTCGTTGTCTCAGCTCCAACAGTTGATAGTGTAACGGGAACAGGAGCAACAGGATACACGGTGACAGGTACAGCGACAGCTGGAGACACAGTAGAAATTAGAAATACAGGCGGAACAGTGATTGGAACAGCGATTGCAGATCAAAGTGGCAACTATACAGTAGTGATTCCAGCAGGCTCAGCGACACCAAATCAACAATTATCTGCAGTAGCCAAAGACGGCGATGGAAATCAAAGCCCAGCTACATCGTTCACGACACCAGCAGATCCAGTTGTAGTTACAGCGCCAACAGTAGATAATGTAGCAGGAACTTCAACGACTGGTTATACGGTAACCGGTACAGCGCCAGTTGGAAGTACAGTAGAAGTTAAAAATACGGGTGGTACAGTTATTGGAACAGCAGTAGCGGATGGAAGTGGAAACTACACAATTACAATTCCGGTCGGAGCTGCAACACCAAGTGAGCAATTGACAGCAACTGCCAAAGATGGTGACGGAAATACAAGTCCAGCAACACCATTTACGACACCAGCAGATCCAGTAGCAGTCACTGCACCAACAGTAGATAGTGTAACAGGAACAGGAGCAACAGGCTATACAGTAACAGGTACAGCCACTGCTGGTAATACAGTGGAAATTAGAAACACGGGCGGTACTGTAATTGGAACAGGAGTTACAGATGGAAGTGGAAATTACACAATTACAATCCCAGTTGGATTAGCAGCACCAAGTCAACAATTAACAGCAGTAGCGAAAGATGGTGACGGCAATACAAGTCCGGCAACACCATTTACGACACCAGCAGATCCAGTTGTAGTCACTGCGCCAACAGTTGATAGTGTAACTGGAAATTCAACTACAGGCTACACAGTAACTGGTACAGCACCAGCTGGAAGCACAGTTGAGATTAAAAATACAGGTGGTACGGTAATTGGTACAGGAGTTGCAGATGGAAGTGGAAACTACACAGTTACGATTCCAGCAGGAGCAGCTACACCTAACGAACAATTAACAGCCACTGCAAAAGATGCAGCTGGTAACACTAGTCCAGGAACTTCATTCGTAACACCAGCAGATTCGGTAACTGTTACAGCACCAACAGTGCAAAGTGTGACAGGGAATTCAACTTCTGGATATACAGTAGTTGGTAAGGCTACAGCTGGTAATACAGTGGAAATTAGAAACACAGGCGGAACCGTTATTGGAACGAGCGTAGCTACTTCAACTGGTGACTACACAATCAATATTCCAACTGGTTCAGCAACAGAGAATGAACAATTAAAAGCAGTAGCGAAAGATGGTGCCGGCAACACAAGTACTGCAACACCATTTACGACACCAGCAGATCCTCCTGTAATCGTAGCTACACCAACTATTAGTAAAGTAACCGGCAGCTCATTAACTGGTTATACAATTTTTGGAACAGCTACACCAGGAAACAAAGTAGAAATTCACAATGCCGATGAGGATCTTTTAGGTCAAGCAATCGTAGGAGCCGATGGAACTTTTGTAATCACTCTTCCAATTGGATTAGCAGTACCAAATGAGCAATTAACTGCAATCGCAAAAGATGGTGACAATAATCAAAGCGCACCTGCTGTCTTCAAATTACCACTAGACCCTATTACAAAAGCGGTTAAACCGCCAACCGTAAATAGTGTAACGGGTAGTTCAACAACAGGTTACACTGTAAATGGAACAGCAGATCCAGATGATACAGTTACTATTTATGGGCCGTCAGGATTATTAGTTGGAACAGGCGAAGTAGATGATGCAGGTAATTACAGTATTAAAATCCCAGTTGGTATAGTATTACCTAACGAGAAAGATACTGCAGTTGCTTTTGATAAAGATGGTAACCGAAGTATTCCAACTGAATTTGTTATCCCAGCCGACGCCGGTACAGGAAATGGTAACGGTAACGGCAACAATAACAACGGTAATGGAAGCAATGGCAACAATGGTAGTTCAACTAATAACGGAAAGACCGGTTTACAAAACCTTGGCAGTTCTCAAAAAAATCTTCCAAATAACGGAGAGATAGTTAGTAATTGGGGATTACTTGGAGCATTGTTGATTGGCGCATTAGGCATATTCTCCTTCAAACGTAAGAATAAAGAAGAAGAATAACGTATTGAATTAACTTTCTATAAGGATGAAACGTGAGGCGGGCAATATCCCACCTCACGTTTTTTTGATTTTAAACATTATGTGCAGTTTTTCCTATAAAGAAACTTTCTTTCTATTCTTTTTTATCGTAAAATGAAGGAAGACAGAATGAAAGGGAGGATATATGCATGCCGATTCGTGTTCCAAAAGAACTACCAGCTATCAAAGTTTTAGAAAAAGAGAAAATTTTTGTAATGGACGAAGATCGCGCCATGCACCAAGATATTCGACCTCTGGAAATTTTAATCTTAAATTTAATGCCAAAAAAAGATGAGACAGAAGTTCAACTCCTGAGATTATTAAGTAACACACCTTTACAAATCAATGTTGAGTTCTTACACATGAGCAGTCATGAAGCCAAGAATACATCTAGTGATCACTTAGACCGTTTTTATCATCAATTTAAAGAGATCAAAGAGAATTTTTACGATGGATTGATTATTACAGGAGCGCCAATCGAGCAGCTTCCTTTTGAAAAAGTTGATTATTGGGAAGAATTGCAAGAGATTTTTAAATGGAGTACCTCCCATGTATTTTCGACTTTTCATATTTGTTGGGGTGCACAGGCAGGTCTATTTTATCATCACAAAATCGATAAACATCTATTAGACCAAAAATTAACGGGAATATACGTTCATGATGTGTTGGCCCCGACTTGGAGTATTTTAAAAGGGTTTGACGATGTATTTTTCGCACCTCATTCCCGATATACAGGTATTGAAAGAAAAGATATTGATGCGACAGAGGAGCTAGAAGTTTTAGTTGAGTCCAAGGAAGCAGGTCTTTTTTTAGTTGGAAATAAAAATAACCGTGCATTTTATGCGATGGGACATTTAGAGTATGATAGAGAAACCTTGCAACAAGAGTTTAAACGTGATCAAATAAAAGGGCTACATCCTAAAATACCTCAAAACTATTTCCCTAATAATAATGTCGATGAATCTCCACAATTACTTTGGCATATGGCAGCATCGTTGTTATTTTCTAATTGGATAAACTATGCAGTGTATCAAAATACCCCTTATAATTTATCAGACTTGTTGAAAATGAATAAATAGTAAATCTAAATAAGCTAAAGCAAACGTAAACTTCGTTTTGTTTTAGCTTATTTTTTACAAATACCTTGGATATTGAAATGCAAGCGCGAACAATCTTTTTATTTTTACAAATAAAAAGATGCTTTCTTGTTCCTTTTTTTGAAAAATAAACGTATTATAAGGAGAAGAAAGGAGAACAGTTAACGTTTAACTAATTCAAACGCATTGATTAGGATCAATAGTAGTTTGATATTATTCGTAAATAGGGTGGTTATTTATTAAAAACAATTAAGTCAATTATAATTGGAGGAATAATTATGAAAATACCTAAAAGGTTTTTGAGTGGGCTGTTGCTGTCAATTCTATTTCTGTTTTCATTTGTACCTGCTTTTGCACAAGAAATCGATGCAATTACGGCACCTACAGGAATAAAAGCGATCATTGTGATCATCCCGTTGATTTTAGTTTTAGTGTTGTTATTTATGAAGGTTGATATGATTATCGCTGGATTTGTCGGTGGGGTATTAGCGATGATCATCGGTGGGATTGGATTAGAGCAAGCGAATAAACAATTATTAGAAACAATTCCAATGATGCTTGGTATTACTGTACCGATCATCAATTCAGCTGTTGCAATGGCTGTTTTTAAATCAGGTGGGTACTCGGCAGCGTTAACGTTAGCCAAAAGAGGAACAAAGGGTAAAGTCGAATATGTTTCAGCATTTATTGTTATTTTGCTAGCCGCAGCAACATATATGTCTGGCATCGGCGGTGGAAGCGCAATGGTTATTGCTCCTTTGGCATTTGTAGCTGTTGGTGCGGTTCCTGAGCTGATTGCAGCGATGTCACTTGCTGCAGCAGTTTCATTTACAACATCACCAGCCTCATTAGAGTCTAGTATTGTTTCTAAATTGGGTGACTTTAGTGTAGCTAAATACGTTTCAGACATGCGTCCGATTTGGTTACTTTTTTGTGCATTAGCAATTATTTTAGCTTTTTGGGGAACCAAACGAAGAAATCTCGGTTTTAAAGAAAATAGTGACGATGAATATGCATCAATGAGTAATAAAGCATTATTTAAATTAACTTTACCTGCCATTTTTTTACTGTTTGCAGTAATATTTGGTCCAGTGGTAAATGATTTGGTTGGATTCCCATTGTTGACGCCTTTAGTCTATATGGTTTTGACATTAGCGTTGATTTTTATTTGTTCAGATTTTACTTTAAATCAATCAGTCGAAGCGATGGTGGATGGGTCAACTTATATTTTAACTCGATTATTCCAGGTTGGTATATTTCTTGCGTTTATTAATATCATCGCTCAAACAGGTACATTCGCTGTGATTGCTGGTATTGCTAGTTCCGCACCAATTATGATCATGGTTCCAGTTGCGATTTTGACAGGAATTTTGATTGGAGTTCCAGCAGGAGCTTATGTAGGTTCTGTGTTAACCTTGGTATTGCCTGTTGCTGTATCATTAGGCTTTTCTTCGATCGAGCTTGGATTAGTAGCGGTTGGAGTGGGATTAGGTAGTCAAATGAGTTTTGTTAACATTACCATGCAAGCGTTATCTTCAGGGTTCCAAATTCCAATTTTGGAGGTCGTAAAAGGGAATGTAAAATGGATCAGTCTAGCTTCTGTTGTATTGATTGCAATTGGATTCTTTATTTAAATAAAATAGATGGGGTGTTTAAAGAATGGATATTTTAATTAAAAAGGCAAGATTAAGTGATAGTGAAGATTTACAAGATGTAGGAATCAAAGATGGGAAAATCATCGCAATTTCAGAAAATTTAACTGATAATGCAGTGACGGTGATTGAAGCGAATGGGCGCGTGTTGATTCCTGGATTAGTGGAAAGCCATATACATTTGGATAAAGCATTAATTGCTGATAGAAAACCAAATAAATCTGGTACTTTGCAAGAAGCAATTAAAGTTACAGCTGAATTGAAACCAACATTTACAGAGGAGGATATTTATCAACGTGCAAAAAAAGCACTAGAAATGATTATTTCTCATGGTGTTACAGCGGTTAGAACGCATGCAGAATTTGACCCAGCTCAAGGTTTTTCTGGATTTAAAACGATTATGAAACTGAAAGATGAGTATCGAGATTTGATCGATATGCAAGTTGTAGCTTTTCCACAAGAAGGAATCTTTAAAGCGCCTGGCACCGAAAAAATGATGTATGAAGCAATGGAAATGGGCGCAGATATTGTTGGAGGCATTCCTTATAACGATGCACCTGCAGACAAACATATCGATCTAGTCTTTGAAATTGCTAAAAAGTTTAATAAAGATATCGATCTACATCAAGATTTCAGCGATGAAGCTACCGATATTTCAATAGAATACTTATGTAAAAAGACGATTGCTGAAAATTATCAGGGAAGAGTTTCTGTTGGACATTTAACAGCACTTCATGCGCTTGAACCTGAGCGCCTAAAAAAAATCATAACACTCATGTCAGAAGCTCAAATCAGTGTTATGGCATTACCGGCAACTGATTTACATTTAGGAGCCAGAAATGATAAATACAATGTAAGAAGAGCGGTAACGCCTATTAGAAAACTGCGTGATGCAGGGGTCAATGTATGTTTAGCGACCAATAATATCCGTAACGCATTTACCCCATACGGAAATGGAGATTTGATGCAAATTGCGATGCTGGCAATTCCTGTTGGTCACCTTGGCGGAGCGGATGATTTACCAACGGTTTTACCGATGATCACCGATAACCCTGCAAAAGCATTAGGTCTTTCAGATTATGGGCTACAAGTCGGGAATAAAGCTGACTTAGTATTATTAGACACAAAAGTTAAAGCAGATGCGATCATTGATATACCTGAAAGAAATTATGTTATTAAAAATGGAAAAATTACCGTTGAAGTAAAAAAAGAAGTAAAAATATTTAAATAATCTATCTAATAACCATCTATAAACAATTTTTATTGTCGTTTATAGATGGTTATTTTAGTTTGGATAGAAAAATAGTATTAGTTACTATAATAATATTATGTAAACTTATTGAAGTGATTAATTATTGTTTGAAGGAATAGAATGAATGAGAAAATATTTTCAACACTTAATTGAGAACACATAATGTAAGGATTACATATGGCAATAAATGACGATATTCTCAATTAAAATAATTAATTGAGAATAAAAAGCTTAAACACTTGTTATTGTATGCGATTATATGATACTCTTTATTATATAATAAATAATATTGGAGGTACATGAAATGAAAGTTATTGTTTTAGGTTCATCGCACGGAGGCTACGAAGCAGTTGAGGAATTATTAAATCTTCATCCGGATGCAGAAATCCAATGGTACGAAAAAGGCGATTTTATTTCTTTTCTATCCTGCGGTATGCAGCTTTATTTAGAAGGAAAAGTAAAAGACGTTAACTCAGTTCGGTATATGACTGGCGAAAAAATGGAGAGCAGAGGAGTCAATGTCTTTTCAAATACAGAAATCACTGCAATCAAACCTGAAGATCATCAAGTAGTTGTGAAAGATCTGTTATCTGGAGATGAACGTGTTGAAGAGTACGATAAATTAATCATCAGCCCAGGAGCGGTTCCGTTTGAATTGAATGTTCCAGGAAAAGAATTAGAAAATATCTATTTGATGCGCGGTAGAAAATGGGCGATCAAATTAAAAGCAAAAACAGTTGATCCAGAAGTGAACAATGTTGTTGTGATTGGCAGCGGATATATTGGTATTGAAGCAGCAGAATCGTTTGCAAAAGCTGGAAAAAATGTGACAGTTATCGATATTTTAGATCGACCTTTAGGCGTTTATTTAGATAAAGAGTTCACTGATGTTTTAACAGAAGAAATGGAAGCTAACAATATTAAGGTCGTAACAAACGAAACGGTTCAAAGCTACAAAGGTGATGGACATGTTCAAAAAGTTGTAACAGACAAATCAGAATACGAAGCTGATCTTGTTGTTGTAGCAGTTGGAGTACGTCCAAATACTGGCTGGTTGAAAGACACATTAGAACTACACCCTAATGGCCTAATCAAAACAGATGAATACATGCAAACAAGTGTTGCTGATGTCTTTGCAGTGGGTGATGCTACATTGATCAAATACAATCCAGGTGAAACAGAAGTCAATATTGCTTTAGCAACTAATGCAAGAAAACAAGGCCGTTTTGCAGTGAAAAACTTAAATGGTCCAGTAAAACCATTTCCTGGTATTCAAGGTTCATCAGGTTTAGCTGTCTTCGATTACAAATTTGCTTCTACAGGTATCAATGAAGAAATGGCTAAGAAATTAAATAAAACAACTAAGTCTGCTTTAGTCGTTGAGGATTATTTAATGGACTTCAACCCTGATAAACAAAAAGCTTGGTTCAAACTTGTATATGATCCTGAAACAACACAAATTTTGGGCGCTCAATTGATGTCAAAAGCTGATTTAACAGCTAATATCAATGCAATCTCTTTAGCAATTAAAGCAAAAATGACGATTGAAGATTTAGCTTATGCTGACTTTTTCTTCCAACCATCGTTTGATAAACCTTGGAATATTATTAATACAGCTGCATTAGCGGCAATGAAAAACGAACAATAATCTTTAATTTAAAAAGACTTCAGAGAAGAAATTTTCTGTCGTCTTTTTTTAATAGGGCAAAAATGGTATTATTTAATTAAATAACTTGAAGTGGTGGAGATTTTGATGACAATTATACTAAAAGAAATGACTGCAACTGATTACGAAAAATATCTATCATTTGCAATTAAAGATTATGCGCAAGATAAAATTACAGCGGGAACTTGGAATCCAGAAGAGGCAATCAGCTTAGCGACGAAGAGCTTTAACGAACTTTTGCCTGAGGGGAAAGAAACTAGAAATGAATTTCTTTATGCTATAGAAGAGGATTCAATTGATCAAAAGGTTGGATTTCTTTGGGTGCATTTAAATAAAACTCCTTATGATTCCAAACTATTTATTTATGATTTTATCGTGTTTGAAGAATTTAGAAAACTAGGTTATGGAAAACGAACAATCTATGCTCTTGTTGAGAAAGCTAAAGAAATGGATGTATCACAAATTGATTTGCATGTATTTGCTCACAATAAAGGAGCGATTCATTTATATGAACAAACAGGTTTTATAGCGACAGATATTAGCATGTCAAAACAAATAAAGTAAAAAGTCTTAAACTAAAAAGAAGTGCATTATGTGCCAGCATCCAAGTACAGAAATCATGATGGAGTTAATTAGAAAACAATGTCAGATCATTCCATTCACGCTACAATTGTCAATGAAAAATCAGAGATTATTGCTATCGGTAAAACGACAGCTTCTCAAACAAATGACCCTGCAGCACAGGCGGAGATTAATGCAATCAGATCAGCATGTGAACTGTTAGAGACTGTTACGTTGCCAACTGGATATTGGCCTTACTTAACAGTCGAACCTTGCCCGTTGTGTTCATCAGCTATCATTTGGAGTGGCATTGATGGAGTTGTATACGCTAACGATTCCAGCTTTAGGGGTTATTAAGTGTAGAACCATGTTAGAAGAGGCGATGATATCCATCAAGTAGAGTTGATTGAGAATTTTATGTCAGATGAAATAAAAGACTATTTCATTAGATCCGAAAATGACTAGGAAAGCAAAAAGACTTTTAGAGTTGTGTGAGAAAAAACGAGTTTTAAAACGAACAGTTGTAAAGAAGTCACAATATGGAAATACAGATAACAAAAACTAATGTGTTGCTAACTGAAGTTGCCAAGGGTGAAAAAGACTTTTTGGTAAAGCGGGGTTATTGAAAGTTGAGAATTAGTCTTTATTAGACAACGCAAATTTGTGTTAGCGTCAAATATTTGATTGATTATTTGAAGTCCGCATGTCTCATGTCTATAATTCATAAAAAAATGCTAAAAAGTTCAAAGAAAATTAAGAGTATATGCGCGAAGAAGTGCGTTTCATGATTAAAAAACTAAAATAGGAAAATCCTGACGCTCTGGATAATGACTTACTGAATGATTTCTGGTATAGTCACGAGATTAAAAAAAGTCTACAACAAACAGGTATTCCTAAACGTAAACGAAAATACGAATTAAGGTCGAGGTTCAATTAAGGTTCATAACTACTTTGTATAATGTATATTATGTTAACTAGTATAAAATTATTTTTTTCATAACTGATTCTCCCTAATTATGACTCTTCCCTTATCTTCAAAAAAACTCAACCACGCGTCAATTCGCTTTGCGGTTGAGTTTTTTTAGATCCGTTAAACATAGAAATAAATACATAAACCATTAACACTATAATAAGAATCAATGCTATCAATAAAGGCTTAACATTCGCACCTTTTTTCTTTTCCCAGCTATAGGTAGCTTTTTTAGATTTGTTGCCGAAAATAGCAATGAATACTAAAATTAAAACACTGATTAACAGAATCTCCATTATAAGACCTTGCTGGATTCTTATATCATTAATAAATGTAAATCCTAAAACTTCCATTAAACGATCGCTCTCCTTAACCTTTTCTTTCATTTTAGCATATATAGATGTCAGAAAGAAGGATTAAAAGACATGTTATAGTATTGGAGATAATAAACGTGAAAAGTTTTGTTTAAAACGTAACCAATGGGACTGTTCTTGAACCATTTTATCAGTCAATAATTGACTCTCTGTCATGTCATTTTCAAAGATTTGTGTTAATTTCCAAGCAATACGTGTGTCGTAGATAAAAGTACTTACTTCAAAATTCAATGCGTAGCTTCTTATATCTTGATTTGTAGTGCCGACCATGCAAATCTCGTTATCGATGATCATTGTTTTCGCATGTAAAAAACCATTTTGATACATATAGATCTTAACGCCTCGTTTGTGCAGGTAGTTCGCATAATACTGAGTTGCACGATAGATAAATGGATGATCCGGCATGCATGGAATCATAATACGTACATCGATCCCTGAACGTACAGCAATCAATAAAGCGTTGATCATACTATCATCAGGAATTAAATAAGGAGTTTGGATCCAGACTGATTTTTCAGCAGAAAGGATCATTTTGATAAACCCGCTTTTCAAAATTTCCTCTTCAGAATCGGGTCCGTCAGAAACAACTTGTAACGCTAAGTTTCCGAGTTCACTGTCATCAGCAATTTGGAAATAGTTTTCTAAATAATCCATTTTATGTGAGTCGTGTTGTACAGAAGCGTTCCAGTCCATGATAAAAATCTCTTGTAGTGAGAAAACAGATGTTCCAACTAAACGGATATGCGTATCTCTCCAGTAACCGAATTTCTTACTTTCGCCTAAATATTGATCTCCTACGTTGAATCCACCAGTCCACCCTATTTTCCCATCGATCACGACAATTTTACGATGCAAATGATAATTTAAGCGTGTTTTACTGATCATATTTTTAGAAGTAATAAACGGCGCTACTTTTCCACCTAAGGCAACAAATTTGGCAAAAAACTTTTTGTTTGCTCCAGGAGAACCCCAAGGGTCATAAATCAAATGAACGGCTACACCCTCTTTGACTTTTTCTCCTAATAAATCTAAAAACTGATTCCCTATACGATCGTTAAAAAAAGAATAATATTCGACATGAACTGTTTCTTTAGCCTGTCGGATATCTTCGAATAAGGCATCAAACTTTTCTTTTCCATCAGTATAAATTTTTAGACTGTTCCTCTTGCTTAATGGTGAAGAATCCATATTTCTAAAGTATCTGTTTAACACACGTGCATCGGTTAGCAAATTAATATCTAATTTACCGTCTGATTTTAGATTATCTTCATCAACCTTTTTTTTGAGTTCGGTAATTTTTTCTTTATCATAAGACGTCAAATTAAAGACTTTTTGTCCATTGATGCCACGTCCGCAAAAAAGATAAATGATAAATCCGATACCTGGTAAAAATAGTAATGTCATGATCCATGCTAAAACACTCGAAATACTTCTTGGTTTTCTAAAAACAGTAATCAATGCTGCTGTCGTATTTAATAACAATAACCCCAAAAGTATGATGATAAAAATTCTCATCTGATTTCATTTCTCCCTTAAACTACATAATATACTGATTATAGCAAAAACTATTGGTTCATCCAACAAATAACAATTTATATCATAAAAAAACTGAAATATCGACCAGATTTTTGTTTTTAATTTAACATAAGACTTTGCTTTTCATTCCTTATAACTAAAATTCTATTTTATTTTATCTTTCGCTATTTTAATTCTCATAATGTTGTACTATAATATGCTGAACTGTTTAATGAAAAGAGGAATTATTAAAAATGGATATTAAAATGCTTGTCACAATTTTTGTGGTCAATTTTTCTTATATCACACTGAACACGATCCGCTTTATGCTTACAATGAAAGGTTATCGACTCATTGCTCCTCTAGTTAGCATGGCAGAGATCACGATTTATGTCTTAGGTTTGAGTATGGTGCTTAATCGTTTGGATAATCCGTTGAATCTGGTCGTTTATGCACTTGGTTATGCTGTAGGTATCAGTGTTGGAATCAAGATCGAAGATTATTTAGCTTTAGGCTATATTATGGTTACAGCCATTCTTCCTTCTTCTACAGAACAGCTGAATTTGCCTGAAATACTAAGAGAACATGGTTACGGAGTTACTCAGAGTTTTGGTGTAGGTCGCGAAGGTGAACGGATGATTTTAGAGATTCTTTCTCCTCGGAAAAATGAGCGTAGTTTATATAAACTAATCAACGAAAAAGAACCTAGAGCCTTTATCATATCTTATGAACCTAAGTTTATTTCTGGAGGATTTTGGACAAAAAAAGTGCGGAAAAGAAATAATTGATTAAACAACACTACTTGATTCATAAGCTTCAAGTAGCGTTGTTTTTAATTGCATAAATTAGTTAACATAATAAAATTATAGACAACCGATTAACGTTTGAAATAACTAAATGAGTTTATTTGTGTTAAACAATCATCAAATAAACTACAGTATAATTGCTTTTTGAAAAATAGACGTTGATTTCTATTTTCAATTGTTGCCCATAATGCACATAACTCTACTTTAAGTTGCTCTAATATTTCTTGAATAGCTTCTGATGGAGCATCTTTTTCGATCATTGGAACCGCAAGAATCAGCTTCCCCTCTTCACTTTTCTTTAAATCTTGGGTCAATAACAATGCTTCTTGGAAAATATTTATTTTCTTTGATACAGACTTGTTTCGTTTAACTGAGCGAAGCAATTTTTGAACTTGTGGGATAAAGTAATTGAGATCCACGTCGCCAATCAGCTTTTGTAAGGGTTCAAACTGTTTCGGTATCGCCTGACCTTTTGAAAGTAAACTAAAGTAGTTTGCTAAATCGAATGGCATTTGATTTTCTCGGAAAATTGAAACAAAGTGCAGTGTGCTGTCCCCTACTTCTACTTTATTTAAAAAGTTAGGTGAGTTGTTCAAAGAATGATCTACACCAAAAAAATAGTCTTCAGTTTCTTCATCGAAAAGCACTGCCCACAACCACTCGCCAAATATAAAATAACTTAGGTTAGCGTCTTCTTCTATGATTCTATGGATTGATGTTGTTATTGAATTAGGAACAGTTATTTGGAACGTACGTTCAGAATAGATTGGAAATGTTAACGTGTATCTTCTGTTTTTTCGTTCAAGTAGATTGTTCTTAATCAACTTGTCTAGATATAGCTCTATATTGCTATCTGTTGGAATATCTGTCTTTATTTGACGCAACATTACTTCTTGTTCTTTTCGTTCAAAAAAGTAAGTCACTAGTTGCTTAAGCAATGGATCAGAGACAAGCTTATTTAAGGGTTCTTGATGGCTAGTTGATCCAAAATAATAAGTTACATTTTCCAAAGTTCAGTCACTCTTTCTTGTTATAAATAATAGTAAAAACCACGGATGGCCTCTTAATTGCTCACCTGTGGTTTTTACTTAAAGATGTGTAATTAGCTGAACGCTTCAGTTAATTGAGGTACAACTTGTTTTTTACGAGAAACAACACCATTTAAGAATGCTCGGTTATTTTCTAAAGTCACATTAAATGCAGCTTCTACTTTATCTAATGAGTCTCCGATAACTAATAGTTCAGAATCGCTATTTAAAATATTAGTGACGATTAAAACGAATAAATCATAACCGTTCGTTGCGTTTTCAACCTTCATTGCAGCTTCTAATTCTGATTGACGGCTTAGGACTTCATTTAGATCTACTGTGTTTACTTGTGCGATGCGTACATTTTTTGTTCCCATTGGGAAGCTTTTAGCATCTAAATCTAATAATACTTCAGCAGATTTATCACTTAAATTTGTACCAGCTTTTAACATATCTAAACCATAGCCATCTAAATTGATTTCTGCGATATCCGCTAATTCATTTGCTGCATCAATGTCTTCTTGGGTACAAGTTGGTGATTTGAATAGTAACGTATCAGAAATAATTGCTGATACCATCATTCCTGCGATGGGCTTAGGAACTGTGACATTGCTTTCTTTAAATAGTTTTAAAACGATCGTGCTTGTGCAACCTACAGGTTCTGCTCGGTAATACAACGGATCAGCTGTTTCAAAGTTAGCGATGCGGTGATGATCAACAACCGCTAAAATATTTAATTCGGCGATATCAGAAATACTTTGTTGAAATTCATTGTGATCGACCAGCATTACTTGGTTCGTTTCTCCTGCTGCGCTTTCAACTACTCTTGGCGCATCTACGTTGAAATAATCTAATGCGTACTGAGTTTCCTCACTTGGCGTACCTAAAGCAACTGCTTCGGTATCTTTACCTAGTTCCTTTTGTAAATAGGCGAAGCTAATTGCTGCTCCTATTGCATCTGTATCTGGATTTTGGTGTCCAAAAACAAGAATTTTTGACATAATCATGATTCACTCCTTCTTTTTCTTCATTATTAATAATAACAAAAAATAGAAAAGAAACAACAATAATTGCCGCTCTTTTCTATTTTTATAAACTATCTTGTTGCATACCCTTGATAATCTTCAACATGAAGCAGTTTCTTAGCGTTTGTTACACGATCATCTTTTGGTGGTTCGATCCCTTCAAGTGGATAGTCTAATCCTAATTCGTCCCATTTATATTTACCCATTACATGGTATGGTAAAACTTCGACTTTATCGACGTTTTTTAATGTTTTAATAAATGTATCTAATCGAATCAAGTATTCATCGTAGTCACTGCGTTCAGGTACCAAAACATGACGAATCCAAACGGGTTTTCCGATTTCAGAAAGATATTGCGCCATTTCTAGAATGTTTTCATTTCCTAATGAGGTTAATAATTTATGTTGTTCATTGTCGATATGTTTAATATCAAATAACAACAAATCAGTGTAATTCATCAGCTCTTGAAATTGACTGAAAAATGGTTCTTCTCTTGTGAATGGTTTACCACAAGTATCAATGGTTGTATGTATTCCTTTTTCTTTTGCCTTTTTAAATAAGTCTGTTAAAAATTCTAATTGTAGTAAAGGTTCGCCTCCGCTGACTGTGATTCCACCTTTTTCACCCCAATAAGAGCGATATTTAATGGCTTCTTCTAATACTTCATCCGTTGTGACTTCTCGCCCGCCAGAACCGATCTTCCAAGTATCAGGATTATGACAAAATTGGCAGCGCATGCGACAACCTTGTGTAAATACGATGAAACGAACGCCGGGTCCGTCAACGGTTCCGAAATTTTCTGTAGAGTGAATTCTACCGATAACAGGAGTTGTCATTGTTTGTTCCCCTTTTCTTTTAAAAAAAGGGCTGACACGAAGTCAACCCTTCAGTTGTTTGTTTATTATAGTCTGTCGTGTGAAGTTCTTGAGATAACGTCTGCTTGTTGCTCAGGAGTTAAATCACGGAATTTCACGGCATATCCAGATACACGGATTGTTAAGTTAGGGTATTTTTCTGGATGAGCTTGTGCATCTAATAATAATTCGTTTGTGAACACGTTAACGTTCAAGTGATAACCACCTTTATCAAAGTAGCCATCCATTACGTTACGTAAGTTGTCGATTCTTGTATCATCATCTTTACCTAAACCATTAGGGTTGATTGTTTGTGTATTAGAGATTCCATCTAATGCACTTGTATATTCTAATCTAGCTGTTGAGTTAAGTGATGCTAAAAGACCATTTTTCTCACCTAAGAATTTACCATCTTGATAACTTGGGTTAGCACCAGGTGCTAATGGTTTACCCGCACGACGTCCGTCTGGTGTATTACCAGTTGCTTTACCATAAACAACGTTTGAAGTGATTGTTAATAATGATGTTGTAGGTTTCGCATTACGGTATGTGTGTTGACGTCTGATTTGAGTCATGAAGTACTCAAGGATCCAGTTAGCCATTGCATCTGCTTCTTCATTGTCGTTACCATAAGTTGGGAACTCATTTTGAGGAACATAGTCAATTGCTAAACCGTCTTCGTCACGGATTACTTGTACATTACCATGTTTGATAGCCATTACTGAGTCAGCAGCATGTGAAATTCCTGCAATACCAGTAGCAAATGTACGTTGTAAGTTACTTTCCATGAAGGCTAATTGAGCTGCTTCATAAGAATATTTATCGTGCATGTAGTGGATAACATTTAAAGTATTTACATACAATTCAGCTAACCAATCCATAATATCTTTGTAACGATCGATAAATTCGTTGTAGTCTAAAGTATCGCCAGTCATTGGACGGAACTTAGGAGCTACTTGCATTTTCGTTTTTTCGTCTACCCCACCATTGATTGCATAAAGGACAGCTTTTGCTAAGTTCGCACGAGCACCGAAGAATTGCATATCTTTACCCATAACTGTTGCAGATACACAACATGCGATTGCACAGTCATCTGATCCCCAGTTAGCGCGTAATAAGTCATCATTTTCAAATTGGATTGATGAACTTTGTTTCGCAATTTTAGAAGCGAATGTTCTAAATCCAACTGGTAAATGTGAAGAGTATAACACAGTTAAGTTAGGTTCAGGAGATGGACCCATGTTTGTTAATGTGTGTAAGATACGGAAATCACTCTTAGTTACTAATGAACGTCCGTCTAATCCCATACCAGCGATTGATAATGTTGCCCAGATTGGGTAACCAGAGAATAATTGGTTGTATTCAGGCGTACGAGCAAATTTAACCATACGTAATTTCATGATCAAGTGGTCGATCATTTCTTGTGCTTCAAATTCAGTGATCAATCCTGCTTCCAAATCACGTTGAATATAGATATCTAAGAATGCTGAAATACGTCCGATAGACATTGCTGCACCATTTTGTGATTTGATAGCACCTAAGTAACCAAAGTATAACCATTGGATTGCTTCTTGAGCATTTGCTGCTGGTTTAGAAATATCGAATCCGTAAGTTGAAGCCATTTCTTTAAGATCAGCCATTGCTCTGATTTGTTCAGAAATTTCTTCTCTTAAACGAATAACATCATCTGTCATTACTTTGTTACCTGTATTGCTTAAATCTTTTTTCTTTTCAGCGATTAAGAAGTCCATACCATATAATGCGATACGACGATAGTCACCGATGATACGGCCACGACCATAAGCATCAGGAAGGCCTGTAATGATTTTATTTTTACGTGCTGATCTCATTTCAGGTGTGTAAGCATCGAAAACACCTTGGTTGTGAGTTTTTCTCCACTCTGTGAAAATTTTAGACATCTCAGCGTCTACTTCGTAACCATTTGAAGTTAAAGAATTATTCGCCATGTTGATTCCGCCAAATGGCATAAATGCTTGTTTCAACGGTACGTCTGTTTGTAAACCAACGATTGTTTCTTCTTCTTTGATTAAATATCCTGGTTCATGTGAAGTTACTGTTGCAGGAATATTTGTGTCCATATCGTACACACCATTTTTTTCATGTTGTACTTCAAATAATTCCTGTAATTTAGTCCATAATTTGTCAGTGCTTGGCGCGATTGGCTCTAGGAAAGAGTCATCACCTGTATATTCAGTGTAGTTTCTTTGAATAAAGTCACGTGTGTCTACTGATTTTTGCCATTTTTCGCCTTTAAAGCCTTTCCATTGCTCCATTTTGGGGCCTCCTTAGTATGCTGAAATCTATTGTAACAGCTTTATGTGATTAGTATAACACAACACGACTTTTATGCAAGTGTTTCCTTACTATATTTTGAGCGAATTACTTGTTTTTTGAATAAAAAATCGTACGAACGCCTATTTAAAAGCGTTTATTCTTTGTGATTAGTTGTACTAAGTTATTTTCAAACGAAGTTGAAAGTAAGAAATCTGTTATACAAAAAGAGGTATCTGTACTAGTACAGATACCTCTTTTTGTTAATTCTATAGAACAGGAGGAACGATCAATTCGATTCCACATCAGTTTTTGCTTCTAATTCCGCTGTATGCATTTCATGAACTTCTAGAATTTCACCATCTTGTTTTTCATCAAGCATAAATGATCCATTTGATGTCCGGTCGTTTATTGGGTACTTCTCTGAATCAATGGTGTATTGTTTTCCATTTTGAGTAGTAACTAGTAATTCTAAAGGACTACTCTCGGACATAAAGGTGACACGATGAGGATTCTTTTTCAACTCGCGTAGAATCATTAAGCCACGTTTTGCTCTACCAAGTTGAGTTAATTCTTGTGCTAACATCCGTTTGATACTTCCACGTTGGGTCAATATCACAATAGGTGTATCTCCATCTTCATGGACAAGCAAGCCATTAACTACATAATCTTGATCTTTCAAGTTCATCGCTTTTACTCCAGCGGCTTTTGCCCCAACAACTGGGACTTCTTCTAGCGGATAACGTAAACCAAAGCCACGATGACTTACTAAGAAGACATCTAAAACTTTTTGCTCATTTGTTAAATAAACATTTACGATTTCATCTGAATCAGATTTTAGCTTCATACAATTTGTTGGTCGGCTCTTATAAGTTCTCCAAGGTTCAAAGTCGGTCATTTTGCTTTGTTTGATCATACCTTCTTTTGTCATGAAGACAAAAGTTTTTGTTGGAGACAGTTCTTTATAGGTGTACACAGCGATGATCGATTCATCGATTGATAGATTTAGAATAGTTTGTGAAATATGTTCACCTATTTCCTTCCATCTTAAATCAGGAAGTTCATGAACGGGTCGATAAATCACATTTGCCTTGTTCGTAATCAATAGAATATGGTCTAGCGTGTTGACTTCACCTGTATAGAGTAAGAAGTCCCCTTCTTTCATGCCAACCTCTTCAGGTTTAGAAGCACTATATGAACGCAAACTGCTGCGTTTAATGTAGCCTTCGTGTGTCACTGTCACAACCACGTCCTCTTGAGCAACTAAAACTTTCGTGTCGATCTTGATTTCTTGGATTTCATCTTCGATCTTTGTTAGTCGCGGATTCCCGTATTGTTTTTTGACTTCACGCAATTCTTTTTTCATTACATTGAATAGCTCTTTTTCGTCACTTAGAATTCTTGTCAACTCAGTAACCAGTTGATTTAATTCTTCTGCTTCTTTTTCAAGCTGAGTAATATCAGTATTCGTTAAACGATATAACTGTAAAGTAACGATCGCTTCGGCTTGTTCTTCGGTAAATGCGTAGGCTTTGACTAAATTCATCTTAGCATCTTTTTTATCTTTACTACCACGAATTGTTTCGATTACTTTGTCTAAAATCGATAAGGCCTTGATCAATCCAGCAACGATATGCTGACGTCTTTTAGCTTTATTCAATTCAAATTGGCTACGGTTAGTGATTACTTGCTTGCGATGAGCAATATAGCTATCTAAAATCCGTTTTAGACCCACTTGTTGTGGTGTCATATTATCAATAGCAACCATGTTGAAGTTGTAATTGATCTGTAATTCAGTATTTTTGAAAAGATAGTTTAAAATCCCTTCAGCATTTGTATCTTTTTTCAATTCGATTGCAATCTGTAATCCAGTACGATCACTTTCATCGCGGACTTCAGCGATACCGTCAATTTTTTTGTTTAAACGAACTTCATCCATTTTTTTAACTAAAGTTGCTTTGTTGACTTCATATGGAATTTCAGTCACAACGATTTGTTGCTTACCGCCTTTTAAAGGTTCGATTCTTGTTTTTGAACGAAGAATGACTTTTCCTCGACCGGTTTCATAAGCTTTTTTAATTTCTTCTTTCCCTTGTAAAATTCCACCTGTTGGGAAATCTGGTCCTGGAATAAACTCCATCAATTTATCTAATGTCGCATTTGGGTGGTCGATCAAGTAAATCGTACCATCAATAATCTCTGATAAATTATGTGTAGGAATTTCTGTTGCATAACCTGCTGAGATCCCTGTTGAACCATTCACGAGTAAATTAGGGTATTTAGCAGGTAGAACAGTTGGTTCTTTTTCAGTATCATCGAAGTTCCAAACGAAATCGACTGTTTCTTTTTCGATATCTTTTAATAGTTCTCCGCTTAACTCAGATAAACGAGCTTCCGTATAACGCATTGCAGCTGGCGGATCGCCATCCATACTTCCGTTATTTCCGTGCATTTCAATCAATACTTGGCGAAGTTTCCAATCCTGACTTAAACGAACCATCGCTTCGTAAATACTGCTGTCACCATGGGGATGGTAATTCCCCATGATATTTCCGACAGATTTTGCGGATTTTCTAAAACTTTTTTCAAAAGTATTTCCATCTTTATTCATGGAAAATAGAATTCTACGTTGTACAGGTTTTAACCCATCACGAATATCAGGTAGGGCCCGTTCTTGAATGATATATTTGGAATATCTTCCAAAACGATCGCCCATTACTTCTTCAAGCGTTAACTCTTGAATATCTTGGCGTTTTTCCAAATTCGTCACTCCCTACTCTAAATCGAATAAACTGATTTCTGCCGCTTCTTCTGCTGCATTTTTACGTTCAGTTTCTTCTTTTTTTTCTTCATCTAGTACTTCATTTGAAATGGATGGGGAAATCTCTGTTTCGCCATCTTTTCGATCTAAAATACTGCCATCTTCTTCCAAGGTGAATTGGACGTGGCGTTCAATCCATTTTCTTCTAGGTTCTACTTTATCACCCATCAGTGTCGTTACACGGCGTTCTGCTTGTGCCGCGTCATCTATTCTAACTCGGATCAATGTACGTGTCTCAGGGTCCATTGTGGTCTCCCACAGCTGATCTGCATTCATCTCACCCAAACCTTTATAACGTTGAAGCATATAGCCTTTGCCGACTTGTTCTGTAACATTAGATAATTCTTCATCGGTCCAAGCATATTCTGTTACGGCTTTTTTACCAAGTCCTTTTGATACTTTATAAAGAGGTGGTAATGCAATGTAAATTTTGCCTGCTTCGATCAAAGGTTTCATGTAACGATAAAAGAATGTTAACAGCAAGACTTGGATGTGTGCACCATCGGTATCCGCATCGGTCATGATAATGACTTTATCGTAATTACAGTCTTCAATTGAAAATTCTGGTCCAACACCTGCACCTATTGTATAGATCATCGTGTTGATTTCTTCATTTTTCAAAATATCCTGCATCTTCGCTTTTTCAGTATTTAAAACTTTCCCTCGCAAAGGTAAGATCGCTTGGAATTTTCTGTCGCGTCCTTGTTTTGCTGAACCGCCGGCAGAATCTCCTTCGACTAAGTATAATTCATTTCTTTTAGGATTACGTGATTGTGCCGGGGTTAGTTTACCAGATAAAAGTGATTCGCCTTTTTTCCGCTTTTTACCATTTCGGCTTTCTTCACGAGCTTTGCGGGCTGCTTCACGAGCTTCACGAGCTTTGATTGCCTTACGGATCAATTGTTGGCTCATTTCGCTATTTTCTTGTAGATAAAAGCCCATTTGTTCACCGACAACGTTGTCAACTGCATTACGTGCCATTGGCGTTCCAAGTTTTTCTTTTGTTTGACCTTCGAATTGCAATAAGTTTTCCGGAACACGGATCGATAATACTGCTGCTAGTCCTTCACGGAAGTCACTACCTTCGAGATTTTTATCTTTTTCTTTTAACAAACCGACTTTTCTTGCGTATTCATTGTAGGCTTTTGTCATTGAAGATTTCATGCCCACTTCATGAGTACCACCATCTTTTGTTCGTACGTTATTTACGAATGAAAGGACATTTTCTGAATAGCCGTCATTATATTGATAAGCAAGTTCTACTTCAATTCCGTCTTTTTCTCCTGAAAAATAAACAACGGGTGTTAAAGTATCTTTTTCCTCATTAAGGTAGGCGACAAATTCTTTGATTCCTTCATCATAATGAAAGATTTCTTCTTTTGGTTCTTCCCCTCTATGGTCTGTTAGAGAGATTTTAACACCTTTTAATAAGAATGCAGATTCTCTTAGGCGTTCTGCTAATGTGTCATATGAAAAATGTATAGTAGAAAAAATAGTCTCATCCGGAAGGAAAATTACAGATGTTCCATTCTTTTTATTCGTTTTTCCGACTTTTTTTAAGGTTCCGACAGGTCTTCCACCGTTTTCAAAGCGCTCCATATATTCGACACCGTCACGGACGATTCGAACTTCTAACCAACTAGATAGTGCATTAACGACGCTGGCACCTACACCATGCAGTCCTCCAGATGTTTTATATCCACCTTGTCCAAATTTACCACCAGCATGAAGAACTGTGAAAATAACTTCTACAGTGGGGATTCCAGATGCGTGCATACCGACTGGCATTCCTCGGCCAGAATCGGTGATTTTGATGCTATTATCTTTTTGGATCGTCACGCTAATCTCATTTCCGTAGCCAGACAATGCTTCATCGACTGCGTTATCAACGATTTCATAGACTAAATGATGTAATCCGCGGCTGTCTGTGGAGCCGATGTACATTCCTGGTCTTTTTCTTACAGCTTCCAATCCTTCTAAAACCTGGATGGAGGCGTCATTGTATTCATTGTTTACTTTTTTCGCCAAAGAAAAAACTCCTTATACTTGAATTATAGGGCTTTTCGCCACATCATTACAATAATACTCTAAAAGCTCTCAAAAAAAAAGAGCTTTCCTATTCGGTAACTCTTTCTTAAGATCATTTGCATCTATTTAGGCATTTCAGCTAATTCAATTTTAATGCAACGATTCATTATAATAGCATTTCTGCCCGCTTTTTTCAACATTTCAGCAGCTTCTTCACTTTCTAAACCTAATTGTGCCCAGAAAACTTTCGCATCTGTTTCTAAAAAATCTTGTGCAACTTCGGGTAAAAACTCACTTCGTCGGAAAATGTCGACAATATCAATTGGACCAGGGACATCTTGCAATTTTTCGTACACTTTTTCGCCAAGAATTTCTTGTCCAGCCAATAAAGGATTCACGGGAATGATCTCATAACCGTATTCTTGTAGTAATTTTGCTATTTTATAACTTGTTCGGTCTTCTTTGGCGCTTAAACCAACGACCGCAATTCGTTTTGCTTGTTTTAAATAATCAAATATTTGTTCTTGTGATGGGTTTTCTACAGACATTTTAGTCATCCTTTCTCATTTCTCTTCTAATTCATTATACAACGAATATTTAATTATTGTTAGCTGTTTCTATTCATGATAAAATAAATGCTAGTTTGAACAGAAAGAGGTCGCTCAATGAAATTTTTGGTGCTATTGGTTATAGCCTATTTATTAGGTTCCATTCCTTCTGGTGTTTGGGTTGGAAAATTCTTTTTTAAAAAAGATCTTCGACAATTTGGTAGCGGGAATACAGGAACGACAAATACGTTTAGAGTTCTAGGGAAAAAAGCAGGAATCGCTGTTTTATTCATGGATATTTTAAAGGGAACATTAGCAACTAGTTTACCTGTATTGTTTTCTTTAGATGTTAATCCATTGATTTTTGGTGTGGCTGCTGTATTAGGTCATACGTTTCCAGTTTTTGCAAATTTCAAAGGAGGAAAAGCTGTTGCAACAAGTGCAGGAATGCTTTTGGCCTATAGTCCAGCATTTTTTGTTTATTCCGCATTAATATTTATTATTATGTTATACATTACCAGTATGGTGAGTTTATCTAGCATGATCAGCGCTGTATTGATCACACTTTCGACGGTCATCTTGCCATTCGCTATTCCAGCGATTTTACCAAGATTTGACTGGCTACTTACGACAATTGCTGTAGCATTGACAGTCTTCATCTTTCTTCGTCATAAAGAAAATATAAAAAGAATTAAAGACGGAACTGAAAGTCGGGTACCTTTTGGTTTGGGAATGAAGAAGAATAAGTGAACAAATAATAAAAAAAGCTAAGACATGAAGGATTTTACGCTTCATGCCTTAGCTTTTTAGTTATCTTAGTTAGTTGTAAGTGTGTATTGGGTTTTAAATATTTCTGAGCTTGCTAATTTGTTGATCCCTTTTTTATCAACAAGATTTCCCGTTGTACTTACCTCGTCTGCAATGCCACACCACGGCTCGATACAAACGAATGGCGCTTCTTTCTGATAAGGAGACCAAATGCCAACGTAAGGCATGTCTGTATAGCTTAAACTAATACTGTGTGGACTTTCATCTGTTTCTATTGTGAAAGTATTTGCACCTTTAGTTTCAAAAATGATTGCATCGTTTTCGAATAACTTACGGCGTAAATCAAGACTAGTATTCGTTTGACCTAATGTTTTATGTTCAAAATCAGCGAAAGGACCAACTAAAGGAATTTGTGTTCTCGATTTTTTAGGAGCAAAACTTAAGTAGTAATCATCAAAGGTTAAGTTCTGTTCTAATGGAACATTAAATGCTGGATGGCCGCCGATTGAAAAATACATGTCATCGTTGCCGGTATTTTCAACTTGGTAATGAACAACAAGGTTATTTTCCTCTAAAGTATAAGAAATAATCAATTCAAAATCAAAAGGATACACTTTTTTCGTTTCTTTGTTACTTTTTAACGATAACGAAACTAATTCTGGTCCATGTTCGACCACTTCAAAAAGGCTGTCCCTAGCGAAACCATGTTGCCCCATTGGGTAAGTTTGGTTTTCGTAGGTATACTTATCATCTTTTAAACGTCCTACAAAAGGAAATAATACAGGTGCATGACGTCCCCAAAAGGCTGGATCTCCTTGCCAAATATACTCAATCTCATTCTTTTTAGATTTTAAGCTAACTAGTTCGGCTCCATCTTCAGCGAATGTTGCAATCAGAAATTCATTTTCAATCTGTACCGTCATTTTAAAAGCCTCCTACTTATTATCTTTTTCCAATTCTTTGATAAATTGTTTATTTAGGACTTTCAGGTATGTTCCTTTCATTCCTAATGATCTTGATTCGATAATACCAGCTGATTCTAATTTTCTTAAGGCATTTACAATAACAGAACGAGTAATCCCGATTTCATCTGCAATACTTGAAGCAGTCAATCTTCCCTCTTCGCCATCTAAAGCCTTAAATATTGCTTGAACAGCTTTTAGTTCGCTATAAGATAATGTGTTGATTGCCATTTGTACAGCAGTTGCGCTACGAACATCGGCTTCGATGTTTCTTGATTGTTGATACAAAATTTGCATACCAACAACTGTGGCACTATATTCTGCTAAGACAAGATCTTCATCATCAAATGATTGCTCTACCCTGGCTAAAATAATCGTTCCTAAACGTTTGCCTGCACCAAACATCGGTACGATCGTTGTTAGACCAAAAGGATATTTTTCACGTAATTCAACAGGAAAGGCTGTTAAATCACTAGTAATCGAAATGTTGGCTTCTGTTTTATTTAAATTGTCAGCAGCATCTGTGTAGCTTTGCGGGAATCTTTTTTCCTCAAACATGTGTTTGACACGAGCATTATTAACATCTAATTTTTCGTTATACCCTAACAAAACTCCGTTGTTGCTAATAATGTAGGCATTACTGTCCAAGACATCACCCAAAATCATTGCCATTTTATCATAAGGTAAATCGGCTTTTTGATCAAAAGTATTTTTTTGCTGTAAAAGCTTATTGATTTGGCGGGTTTTTTCTAATAGTGTAGTCATTTTTACTCCTCCTAGTTTAAAAGCTGAAAGAGCTTGTTCAGCCTTGAAAGGAAATTAGGACAAAAGATCTGAGACGTTTTTTGTCTCATTTATTGTTTATCTATTTCCAAAAAGACTAGCTCTTGAAGCTGGATAATACATGTAACACCTTGTCCCTTTGCACTTTTAGCTTTTCTTAACTATAGTTCAAAGGAACAGTTGAACAAACTCCTATAACCATAAGTCCAAGTGATCCTAAAGAATGTAGCGACTTAAATCTTCATTTTGAACAATACTATTAAGCTTTTCATTCACGTAGGCTTCTGTGATTGTAATCTCACCCATTTGCATGTCTGGTGCTTCAAATAATAAATCTTCCAACAAACGTTCTAAAATCGTGTGTAAACGACGAGCGCCGATGTTATCTGTGTCACGATTGACATTAAAAGCAATATTGGCAATTCGTTCGATAGCTTCTTTTGTAAAGATGACTGTGACGTTTTCTGTACCGATCAAAGCGATATATTGTTTGATCAATGCGTTATTTGGCTCTGTTAAAATCCGAACAAAGTCTTCAGCTGTCAGATCATCCAATTCGACACGAATCGGGAAACGTCCTTGCAGTTCAGGAATCAAGTCGCTTGGTTTAGATAAATGGAACGCGCCTGATGCAATAAATAAAATGTGATCCGTTTGGATAGGACCGTATTTTGTATTGACTTGTGAGCCTTCAACGATTGGTAAAATATCACGTTGTACGCCTTCACGAGAAACTTCACCAGAATTTTGTTGACTTTTAGAGGTGATTTTATCAAATTCATCAATAAAAATAATACCGCTATTTTCAGCTAAACGAATGGCTTCGCTATGGATATCCGCATCTTTGACGATTTTTGCAGATTCTTCTTTAACTAATAGTTCTTGCGCTTCTTTGACTGTTACTGTTCGTTCAACCTTTTTCTTAGGCGATAAAGCTCCTAATGTTTCATTCAAATCAATGCCCATCTGTTCCATTCCGTTATTCATTGCAGGCATCGTTTTTTTAGGTTCTTCTATTTCAATCGTTACTTCACGATTATTTAATAAGCCTTTTTCCAGTTGATCAAGGATGTTCTTGCGGTTGACCTTGATTTCATCTGTAACTTCTTCTTGTGTTTCTTGCGGTTGTTGTGTACTATTGAACATTTGCATCATTTGTTCGAACTGGTTGTTGGATGTTTGTTTTTGTTCTTTTTTGATTCCTGGTACAAGAACTTTTACTAAACGATTATTGGCTTTTTTTAAAGCTTGCGAATAAACGCGGCTGTATTGTTGTTTTTCGACGATTTGAATCGCATTTTCAACTAAGTCACGAACCATTGATTCTACATCACGACCAACATAGCCGACTTCTGTAAACTTAGTTGCTTCAACTTTGATGAAAGGAGCGTTGACGATTTTTGCTAAACGTCTGGCAATTTCTGTTTTACCGACACCTGTAGGTCCGATCATCAGCATATTTTTAGGTGTGACATCTTGCTGCATTTTTTCTTCCAGTTGTAAGCGACGGTATCTATTTCTTAATGCTACCGCAACTGATTTTTTTGCTGTTTCTTGTCCAATAATATATTCATCTAATTCTTTGACGATTTCTCTTGGTGTTTTATTTAGTTCGTTCATGGTCATTTGTCCCCCATTTATAATTCTTCTACAATAATATTATGATTTGTAAACACACAGATATCTGCTGCAATATTCAAGGCGTTTTTAGCGATGTCTTTAGCCGACATTTCTTTGTCTCCAAAGTGTTTCATGGCACGAGCGGCAGATAAAGCAAAATTTCCTCCTGAACCAATTGCTAAGATACCATCATCTGGTGTGATTACTTCTCCTGTTCCTGAAACAAGTAACATCTCTTTTTTATTCATAACGATCAACATGGCTTCTAATTTTTGCATCGACTGCTGAGTGCGCCATTCTTGTGCTAGTTCAACGGCAGCTCGAGTTAAGTTGCCATTATATTCATTTAATTTTCCTTCAAATTTTTCTTCAAGTGTAAAAGCATCGGCTACACTTCCAGCAAAACCGACAACAACTTCGTCATTATAAATTCTACGAACCTTTTTTGCAGTTCCTTTCATAACGACTGATTCGCCCATTGTTACCTGACCGTCACCAGCCATCGCGAATTTTCCGTCTTTTTCAACTGCACAAATTGTTGTTGAATGAAATTGTGATTCAACCATTATAATTCCTCCTAATTTTAAAAGCTATACAGGCTCGTTTAGCTCTGATAAGAAAATAGGAAAAAATGACCGTGACGTTCTTTGTCACATTCGATTTTAACTTTTTCCCAAAGAACAGACCTGTGAAGCTAATCAAAACATCACTCATTATGCACGAGGATGAAATGTTCGATAATTTTTTTGTAAGCTTTCTTTCGTAACATGCGCATAAATCTGCGTCGTAGATAAATCTGAATGTCCTAATAATTCTTGAACAGTCCGCATATCAGCGCCATTATTTAATAAATGAGTAGCAAATGTATGTCGAAGCATATGTGGATGAATATCGCTGTTCAACGTACTTTTTTTGATCAGCTTATTTAATACATACTCAATTCCTGTTGGGGTTATCTGTTCACCGTGATGATTCACAAAAACAAATGCATGTTCTTTATGATATTTTTCCATCAAAACAGCCCGACCATTTTCTAGATATTCTTTAAGGGCATCTTGTGCGAAGGAGCCAAAAGGCACGTAACGATCCTTGTTTCCTTTTCCATGAATAAGTAATACATTTGCAGAAAAATCGATCGATTGTAGAGTTAAGTTTGCACATTCACTCACACGAATTCCAGTACCATATAGAATTTCTAATAATGCTTGATTTCTCAAATCTAAAGGGCTAGAGCCTTTAGTACTGTCAAATAAAGCATCCATCTCCTTTTCGTAGAAAAAACGAGGGAGCCGCAATTGCTTTTTCTTCATGTGTACATAGGAAAAAGGATTTTCTTTGATCACTTCATTTTTAAGTAAAAATTGGTAGAAAGACCGTAAACTAGCGATTTTTCTGCTAATAGAATTTCGGCTATATTTTTCATCATAAAGATAACTTAGGTACGTGCGGATGTCTAAATGATCAACACCTAAATAGTCAGCATTTCCAGTTTTTTTCAAAAATTTAAAGTAGTTAAGAATATCTTCTTTATATGCAATCTTAGTCTTTTCAGAATAACCACGCTCAACGATCAGATATTGTAAGAATAGCTCTGGCCAGTTTTTCTCCTGCATATTAGATCCCTCCGTTAATTTACAAAGTAACTTTAGCATAACCATTTTGAAAAAACAAACGAATTGTCAGAATTTAATCAATATTTTCAAATTTGGTAACAATTTATTCATATTTACCTTTAAAGATGTCCAAATTATAAGCGAAATTTAATCTATTTACTTTTTTTGTGAATGCAAAAAAATGATTGAGACACAACTTTATAAGTCATATCTCAATCACAGACGGGTTCCATTATTATTTATTTGGTAAAAGATTCAATTCTTGCGTCGCTTTTGCTAATGTTGTTAATGCTCTATCAGCAATCGCTTCGTAACGCTCTTTTTTGTCACGAATTCTTTCAGGCATTTCAGGGAATAAACCAAAATTAGCATTCATTGGTTGGAAATGTTTGCCCTCTGCATGGGTAATATAATACGCCATGCTACCTAGTGCTGTTTCTCTTGGTAAAACGACTGGTTCTTCTCCTTTTGCTAAACGGGCGGCGTTCATACCAGCTAACAAGCCGCTTGCTGCGCTTTCTACATAGCCTTCAACACCTGTCATTTGACCAGCGAAGAATAAATTTTCTCTTTTTTGTGACTGATATGTTGGCTTTAATAATTCTGGAGAATTCATAAAGCTATTTCTATGCATAACGCCATAACGGACAAATTCAGCATTTTCTAGTCCAGGGATCATCTGGAATACTCGTTTTTGTTCACCCCATTTTAAATGCGTTTGGAATCCAACTAAATTGTATAATGAAGCGGCCGCATTATCTTGGCGTAACTGAATTACTGCATACGGGCGTTTACCTGTTTTAGGATCTTCTAAACCAACTGGCTTCAATGGTCCAAATAACATAGTTTTGATTCCACGTTTTGCCATCACTTCGATTGGCATGCAACCTTCAAAGAATTTTTCTTTTTCAAAAGATTTTAAAGGTGCAACTTCTGCAGAAATCAATGCTTCATAAAAAGCTTTGAACTCTTCTTCTGTCATTGGACAATTTAGATAGGCTGCTTCACCTTTATTATAACGTGATTTTAAGTAAACTTTATCCATATCGATTGTTGCTTTATCGACGATCGGCGCTGCTGCATCGTAGAAATAAAAGCCATCTGAACCATTGAATTCTTTGATTTGTTCGGCTAAAGATTCTGAGGTCAAAGGTCCTGTTGCAATTATGACGATTCCTTCAGGGATTGCAGTGATTTCTTCATTTTTTACCGTAATTAATGGATGGTTTTTAATTCTGTCAGTGATTTCTTGTGAAAATGTATCACGGTCGACTGCTAAAGCACCACCAGCTGGTACAGCCGTTTTGTCAGCACTGCTAATAATGATCGAATCTAGGCGTCGCATTTCTTCTTTAAGCACACCAACCGCATTAGTTAAGTTGTTGCCTCTTAATGAATTTGAACACACTAACTCAGCAAAATTTTCTGTTTGATGTGCAGGTGTGTTTTTTACAGGGCGCATTTCATAAAGTGTCACGGGAACTCCCGCTTGTGCGACTTGCCAAGCAGCCTCACTGCCGGCTAAACCAGCGCCGATAACTGTTACAGAAGTAGTCATATATTTCCTCTTTTCTTCAAAAAACCAACGGGATTTTCCGCTGGTTTTTAAATTTCTTCTTTTGATCAATAGTTATTTTTGAACGTTTTCTTCGTAGTCTCCATTAATACAGACCACCTGTTTACCACCCTTGACTTTTTTCTCAACGAGGTATTGTCCACATTTTGGACAAGGACGCCCGATTGGTTTGTCCCAAGAAGTAAACTCACATTCTGGATAACGGCTACATCCGTAGAATAAGCGATTTTTTTTCGATTTACGTTCAATAACTTGCCCTTCTTTACAGACTGGACATGTTACCCCTATTTCTTTGACGATTGCTTTAGTATTGCGACATTCAGGAAAGTTGCTACAAGCGTAAAATTTGCCGTATCGTCCCAATTTGATCACCATAGGATGACCGCAAAGATCACAGTCAAAACCAGCTGGTTCATCTTTGATCTGGATTTTTTCGATTTTTTCTTCTGCATTAGTCAGTTCTTTTTCGAATGGTCGGTAGAAACGGTCAACAACTTCAACCCATTTTTCTTTACCAACACCAATCTTATCCAAATCCCCTTCCATAGATGCAGTAAAATGAACATCTACAATTTGAGGGAAGAATTCGACGATCAACGAATTGACGATTTCGCCTAATTCAGTTGGTTCAAAACGTTTATTTGTTAATTTAACATAGTAACGTCGCTGAATTGTTTCTAAAGTTGGAGCATAAGTTGAAGGGCGTCCTACACCATTTTCCTCTAATGCACGAATCAATGTTGCTTCACTGAACCTTGCTGGTGGTTGAGTAAAGTGTTGTTTTGGTTCAATATCAAGTGCGTTGACTTTGTCGCCTTCAACTAAATCAGGCAAGATGTTTTCTTTATCTTCTTTACCATCGTCACGACCTTCAACATACACTTGCATGAAGCCTTTAAATTTAACTTTAGCACCATTTGCGATGAAAATCACACCATTTTGCTCTAAAGTTACTTTCATTGTATCTAAGACAGCTGGTGTCATTTGACTGGCAACTAAACGTGACCAAATCAATGTATAAAGTTTTAATTGATCTTTATCCAAGTATTGTTTGATTTCGTTTGGTGCGCGCAATACGCTGGACGGACGAATCGCTTCATGGGCATCTTGAGCGCCTTGCGCATTTTTGACTTTGCGACCGCCATGAGCAGAAAATTCACTGCCATATGTTTTTTCAATATATTCTGCTACTTCTGCTTTAGCTGAATCTGCTATTCTGGTAGAATCTGTACGCATATAGGTAATTAAACCCACCGTACCTTGTTTACCTAAAGCAATTCCTTCATATAGCTGTTGAGCGACCATCATGGTCTTTCGTGTTCTGAAATTTAATTTTCTAGCAGCTTCTTGTTGTAAACTACTTGTCGTAAAAGGTAATGCAGGATTTCGTTTGCGTTCTTTTTTCTCGACTTTTGTTACATCATATTCTTTTCCATTGATGCGTGTGGTAACTTCTTTTACAGCCTCAGCATTCGGTAATTTTTTCTTTTTACCGTCTAAGCCCCAGAAGTTAGCTTTAAATTTTTTCTTAGCTTTCTGAAAATTACCATCAATGCTCCAGTATTCTTCAGGAATAAATTTTCGAATATCATTTTCACGGTCGATAATAATTTTAAGTGCCACAGATTGTACTCGACCTGCACTCAATCCTTTTTTGACTTTTCTCCATAGAATTGGACTTAGCGAATAACCAACTAAGCGGTCTAAAATACGACGAGCTTGTTGCGCGTCAACTAAATCTAGGTTGATAGTACGCGGCTCTTTGAAAGCAGCTTTTACTGCATCCTTTGTAATCTCATTAAATACAACACGATTTTTATCATTTAAATCCAAGCCAAGAAGGAAAGACAAATGCCAAGCAATGGCCTCTCCTTCTCGGTCCGGATCGGCTGCGAGATAAACTTTTTCAGCTTTTTTGGCAGCTGTTTTTAAACTTTTGATAACGTCACCCTTACCTCGAATAGAGATATAGTGAGGCTCGTAATTATTTTCAGTATCGACACCCATTTTACTTTTGGGTAAATCGCGAATGTGCCCAACGCTGGCAACAACCTTGTAGTTTTTTCCTAAATATTTTTCAATCGTTTTGGCTTTAGCAGGTGATTCCACAATAACTAGATATTTATACGCCATTCAACGTGTGGCTCCTTTCGGTTTTTGTGTTTCTTCTATTATATATATCAAAATGTAGAGAACTCACAAATCGTACTTCATCATATCTATTCATCACAGGTTTGTCAAGGATTGATGTAATTAATTCGAAAAAAACTGAATTTCTTCTAAAATATCTTGAGGGCAAGTTATACATTTTGCCCCTTCTTGAATAAGTCCGTGACACCCATCAGATTTAGCATCAAATAGATTTCCTGGCACAGCAAAAATTTCACGACCGTACTCTAAAGCAGCTTGTGCAGTAATCAAAGAACCACTCTTTTTTCGTGCTTCAATAACACAAGTTCCTAATGACATCCCAGCAATAATTCGATTTCTCATTGGAAAATGAAATTTTCTAGGCCCGATACCGTTAGGATACTCGCTGATAACAAGCTGTTCTTCCATCATCTTCCGCTGAATATGTGCTGTTTCTTTAGGGTAACAAATATCCAGACCTGTGCCGATCACGCCAATAGTATTTCCAAAATGTTGCATCGTTACTTGGTGACTAATGCTATCAATTCCTTTGGCCAAGCCACTAACAATAGTAAAATCATTACATACTATTTCAGGAATTAGCTCCCGCACAACATTTATCCCATAGACAGAAGCAGCTCTCGCTCCTATAAAAGCTAAACAGTTATTTTTAAGAAGATCGACATTTCCTTTATAAAATAATAGCACCGGACAATTGTAAATTTGTTTTAAATAGTGGGGATAAACCTGGTCTAAAATTGTAATGAATTGATGTGCGCTTTGATATTCTTTTAATTCTTCTGAATCATTAGTCCAGCGATCCCATGATTCAGAAAATAATTTTTGATATGTTGTAATTCCAGCTATGTGGATAATTTCTTCTTTTGAAAAATCTGTGCTGTTACTGTACTTCATTGAAAAATCTAGCACCTTCAAAATCCCTAAATTTCCTATACCGTTACATACAACTAATTTAAATAATAATGCTCTTTGTTCTTCTTCCATAAAAAAACCTTCCTTCACAAATACTTGTTATAGTAAGTATCCGCAAAAAAAAGGGCTTTTTATTTTTTAACACATATCTTTAATAGGAGCGAATGTTTTTCTGTGAATCGCACATATCCCTTGTTTCTCTAAACCTTGTAAATGCTCTTTTGTACCATAACCAGCATTGTTTTCAAAGCCGTAACCTGGATACATTTTAGCGTAGTCTTCCATTAATCGGTCACGAACAACTTTAGCGATGATACTTGCAGCAGCGATCGAGATAGACCGAGCATCCCCTTTGATAATACTTTCTTGAGGGATATTAACATCTAACTTCATTGCATCGATCAATAAATAATCAGGCACAAAACAAAGATCTTCTAATGCTATTCCCATAGCTAGTTTTGACGCTTGGTAAATATTTATTTTGTCGATCATATTGTGGTCGACCATCCCAATGCCAATCGAGATTGCTTGATTTTGAATCTCATCGTAAAGCTCATCTCTTTTTTTAGCAGATAATTTTTTAGAATCATTTACTCCTAAAAGTTGAAAATTTTCTGGCAAAATCACTGCTGCAGCAACAACAGGTCCTGCAAGTGGACCTCGCCCTACTTCATCGATACCTACAATTAACCGATGTCCGTTGCTCCGTGCATTTTTTTCGAATTCTTGCATTTCTTCAAACAAGGCTAACTCTTTTTCATGACGCTGAAGTCTCCTATCCCATTGGGCAAGAGCTTGCTGCACGCCGCTACGTTTATCTGTTTGCCATTGTTTGATTCGCTCGTCATCTCGATTATTGACAGTTGCTAGTGCTGCTTTGATTTGCTGGATTGATTCAGTTTTCATCTTTCGTAGCTCCTAATTCTTCCCAACGATCTAATGTATATGGTCCTAATTTGCTACTGCGGATTTCTTGGATAATCATTTCGCTTGCACGATCATAATCATCACGAAATCCTCGTTTTTGACTGATTAGCATCAAAAGTTCGGCGGCAGGTAAACCTGTCTCTTCCTCTGTTAAATTATAGCGTTCAACCAGACGCTGAGGATAGAAATGTGAAAAGAATGATAAGCCATAAATAGCTAAATCATCCAAATGCAATAATTGATCTTTGATTGCGCCAGTTAGCGCTAATTTTTTACCGATTTCCTGATCTTCAAATTTAGGCCATAAAATCCCTGGTGTGTCCAGTAATTCTAAATCTGTACCTGAACGCAACCATTGCTGCCCTTTAGTCACGCCAGGTTTGTTCCCTGTTTGCGCTATTTTTTTTCCGACTAAACGGTTCATCAATGTTGATTTACCTACGTTCGGAATACCGATACACATTGCTCGTATAGCACGAGGTTTCAGTCCTTTTGAACGTTCACGTTCAAGCTTTTCTGCTAATGCTTTTTTCGCTTCAGGGACAATTTTATTAATGCCTTTGTTTTGCTGCGCATTGATCACTAAAGTGTGATAGCCTTTTTGCTGAAAGTAGCTTTGCCATTTTTGGTTTTGATCTTTATCAGCTAAGTCCCCTTTATTTAATAAAATCAAACGTGGTTTTTGTTGTACAATTTGGTCCATCATCGGATTTCTAGATGAAAGCGGTAATCTAGCATCTATCAATTCAAAAACGATGTCAACATATTTTATTTTTTCTGATACTTCTCTTCTGGCTTTCGCCATGTGTCCTGGAAACCATTGTATTGTCATCTTATCACCTATCTTGGTATAAATTTCATATGAGTTATTGGGTAGTATACAAATTGTGCTTTTCCTAATATATATTTGCTTTCAACAGCGCCAAAAGAACGGCTGTCTTTAGACATTCGCCGATTATCCCCCAACACAAAGTAACTATCTTTGGGCAATACATCTAGTGTAGTAAGATCGGTCAAATTAAAATTAGTTGTGTAAGGAGCTGTTTCGTGGTCTTTCTTTAAATTTTTCTCTAAGAATGGTTCTTCGATGGGTTTTTCATTGATATAAAGCTGGTCATTTTCGTATCTAACCGCTTCTCCTGGTAGACCAATTACACGTTTAATATAAATCGCGCCATTAGGCAACTTAAAAACAACCACATCAAACCGCTTGATCGATGAAAATTTTTCCATCATGATCATATCACCTTGACTCAACGTTTTTTCCATTGAATTTCCGTCTACAGGGACAGGGATCAGAATAAAACCTCTTAGTATGAACAATAACACTAAAGAAGGAACGAGTAATTTCATGAAAAAAATAAAATACCCAATATATGATTTCTGTTTTTCCACTCTTTTTCTCTCCCTTTCTCTTATTGGTTCTATTATAAAGGAAAAACACTAGAAAAAGCGACTAATTTAAAGGAAAAGTTGAACTGTTTAAATTATAATAAAAAATGAGTTTTAGATAACATTCTTTATTTTTTCTCTTCTTTTTGAAGTTCTTTAATACCAGAATCATACGCTTGATCATTATCTTTGATTTTTTTACCTATTTCAGCCTCTATTGCTGAAGCTGTCTCGTTATCCACTTCTCCAGTAACTGGTAATTTGTTGTCTGTTTGTACAGCACTGACAGCGGATTTTGTTTGCTCTGAAAAATCAGAGCTCTCTGTGTCAACTTCATAGCCTAAGGCACTCAGTAATGCATTGATATTTTTAATGACAGCTGAAGAATCGCCTGTTTTTAGTGTTTTGTCTCTAGAAATCGGAGATAAGTATGCATAATCAGGGTAATCCGCTTTGATTGTTGGTTCTAGGCCTTTTTCATGAATCCATTGGCCTTTAGGTGTCAACCATTTTAGCACAGTTAACTTGATTTCACTTTTATCATTTAGATTTTTGACTGTTTGAACGGTTCCTTTGCCAAAAGTTTTGGTTCCAATAATTTTTTTGTTTCCCGATTCCTTCAAAGCTGCAGCGAAAATTTCAGATGCACTAGCACTACCTTCGTCGACTAAAACAACGGTAGGTTCAGTGACTTTAAAACCGCCATCTAAGTTGCTTGATGCCGTTTCTTCGCTTATATTGCCCTTTTTATCTTCGAATTTAATGATCGTTTTTCCATCTTTCAGGAACATGCTGGCCATTTGTTCGACTTGATTTAGTAATCCACCTGGATTTTGGCGTAAATCAATCACAAAAGAAGTAGCTCCGTCTTTTCTAAGATTTTTGATTGTATCTTGGAGTTCTTTGTATGTATTTGCTCCAAAAGAAGTAATTTTGATTGATCCAATCGAAGAATCCTTTTTATCTAATTCACCTTTTACTGTTTCAATTGGTATTGTGTCACGAGTAAGTTTCAGCTCAAATGTTTCGTTACCACGTACGATCGTCAAACGAACTTCGGTTCCTTTTTTTCCACGGATTTTGCTAACTACCTCAGAAAGTGTTTTCCCTTGTGTTTCTTCATCATCTACTTTTATGATGGTATCATTGGTTTTCATACCCGCTTTAGCTGCTGGAGAGCCGTCAATTGGAGCTTGAGCAACAGTTGGAAGATCCTCTTTCATCGTCATAGTTGCACCAATTCCTTCAAAGCTGCCAGCCAGACTTTGATCTAATTCATCTGCTTCTGGTTCGTTCAAGTAACTGGAATAAGGATCATCCAGTGCTTCGGTCATACCTTTTAGCGCGCCGTCAACTAGTTTTTTTTCATCGACTTTCCCTACATAATTAGTAACAATTTCATTATATAGATTATCAACTTTTTTTAAATCGCTATTTTGAGTTGAACTGTTTGCAAGGTGATTTTTATATAATTGGTTAAAATAAATATAACAGCTGCCGCCTGCCAGAAAAGCAACACAAATGATAGAAATAATGTATTGATAAAAAGGCACTTGTCGTTTATTTTTCATATAGTCATCTCTTTCTGTAAAATTATCATTGCATGTTTTCCAGTTTACCATGAAAAAAAAAGAAGGAAAAGCTTTCTTTGCTTTTCCCTCTTTTTATTTATTGTTTTCTACATATTTTTCCCATAATTCGTCAAAAATATGCATATTAGTTATATAGTCCACATTCATTTCTAAATAACTTGATAGTTCATGATAATCTTCCGCCTGTTTGGGAAATTGAATGTCTTTTGCTGCATCATTCGCGAATTGACTTTCATCTGTTTTTTTAGGCGATCTCAGCGTCATTAAATAGTGATAAAAACTTCTTCTCATATACTCACCAATTCTCTTCTATAAAATTTGCCCGTTTTGTGTGTGCATTTTCAAAGCGTTCTGGCTCTTTTTGATAAAAGTTTTGATGGTAGTCTTCTGCTGGGTAAAATACAACTGCTGGCTCAATCGTTGTGACAATCGGTTCTGTAAATCGTCCACTTTCTTGTAATGCTTGGCGGCTTTTTTCAGCAGTAATTTTTTGTTGTTCGTTCGTATAAAAGATGACCGGGCGATAGTTATCGCCACGATCCTCAAATTGACCTAATGCATCAGTAGGATCTGTCTGCTGCCAGTATATTTCTACTAATTTCTCATAAGACATTATTGTTGGATCAAATTCGATCTCAACTGCTTCTGTATGACCTGTAGTATGACTTAAAACTTGTTCATACGTAGGATTAGCAACATGTCCGCCTGTATAGCCTGATGTAACTGAAACAATACCGGGTTGTGTATCAAATGGCTGTATCATACACCAAAAACAGCCGCCGGCAAAAATTGCTTTTTCACTCAAATGTTTTCCTCCTTTTTATTAGTCAGTGCTATCTTTTGGTAAGTATATATTCATACGGATATCATCGTCAACTAAATTTATCTTTTCAGCACGGATAAATAGCCCATTTTGCATTCTAAATTGATCCAAGCGTAATAAAACAGTGCTATCTTCTGGATTTACTTCTACCCAGCTAGGCAATTTGTAATCTCGTTGAACAAATTTTAAAATCTCTTTCATTGGCAAACCTAATGTGCCTACAGATAAACTTTTGGCTTTTAACTGTACATTTCCGTTGTCCATTACGTAAGGATCAAAATAAAGATAAAACTGAATTGGATGCCCAAGTACTTCGAACGTACCATTTAGCATCGCTTCATTTTCTAAGTAAAATTTATAAGTGATATCTGAGCCTTTTTGGAAATCACTAAGATAAAAATCGATCAAGGCATTTACTTGTTTTTTGTTTGACTGAATGGCTATAACTGGAGTACCCTCTTTTTCAACTAATTCAGGAACTGGTTTATAGTTGGGTTCACGCACTTGAGTAACTCTTACAAAAATAAAGGCGAAACTACCAATTATAAGACCAATCAAAATGAGTAACGCGATTTTCCAGGGATTGCTTGGCTTTTTAACTTCAGGCGTTTTTTTTCTTCGTTGCTTTGTTTTGTTCACTTCTTTTTTTTCTTCTGATTCATTTGACATTGGTATCACTCACTTCCTTTTTTTAACCACTTATCTTGGGTTTTTGCCATCTCATCACGGACTGTGCTTGCCATGATTTGATAACCTAAATTATTAGGGTGAAAATGATCTTCTTCATACAGGGCATTATTTTTAATACTACGGTCTTCGCTTGAGGATGTACTGGACGCCTCACTGCTGACAATCCCGACCTCATCTCCAGCTCCTTTATAAAGTAAATCATTGATTGGTATAAAATACGCGTTATTTTCAGCTTTTACTATTTCTTCTGTTCCATCATTCCAACTATCTACTATATCTTGCATTTCGGTGATGTCAGGGAAGTAAAGGTAAAATGGGTTATATATCCCTAAAACATAAATAGGAGCCTTAGGGTTATATTTACGGATTTCTGTAAGCAACTTTTCGACTTCTTTTTGATAGTTTTTCAAAGGTTTATCAAATGATTTTTTTGTCAGACGAAACACGTCCCCTTTGATCACTTTCATTAAATCGTTGCCGCCCACGGTTAGTGTAATCACATCAGCGGAAGCCAACCCTTCTTGAATGTCTTCATTTTTTTTAAGTCGTTTTAGAATCTGGTCGCTGCGGTCGCCATTTTTACCAAAATTTTCTGTTTGGACGCCATTTAAATGGTACTGTTCTTGTAAATCTTTGGCAACTAACGGAACAAATCCCCCAGAATTAGTTAAGTCACCGATTCCTTCTGTTAATGAGTCCCCTATTGCGACGTAGTGGATCACTTCTTTTATTTCGCTTTTTACAGCTTGTTTGGTTCCCAGACCTAAAATTGGTTTGGCTTTAGGAATTGCGATCAGCAACAGTGAAAAAACGCCGATGATCGTAATTAATAAAAGCGCAAAGCTTGACCAATTTTTTTGGAAAAATAGTTTCATTGTATCCCTTCCTTTGCTATAACTCTCAAAAAGCACAGAGCAATATGCTTAATTAACACATTATCCCTCTTATCCTTTAGATGTCAATCTTCTAATAATTAAAATTATCTCTATTTTAAGTGCTTTTGTACAGTAAAATTTTGCAAAAACTTTTTTTTAGAAAAAAAAGAGAGTGGAACATAACTCTTTGAGTCACGTCCCGCTCACTTGTAATCCGAATAAACAGTGGGAGCAGAAGCAATTCCTTCCGTCCCAACCTCTCAAAACTCAGTCTGTATAATACATAATAGCGAAAGCGCCTTTTCCTGTGTGAGTTGCTATTACAGGATTGGTATGCAATACAGGAATATCCATATCTGGGAATAATACTTGTAAAGCTTCTTTAAAACTGTTCGCTAACTCTAGTCCATCAGCATGAGAAATCCCGATTTGTCGTACATTTGACAAATTACTTAATTCATTTTTCAGCTCATCAAACCATTTATTGAAGGTTTTCATTCCACGGCCTTTAGCGACTGGAATCAATTCTGTATGATCGAAATCCATGACGACTTTCATATTAAAAATATTGGACAACAATCCTGTTGCACGGCTAATACGGCCGCCTTTTACTAGATTATCCAATGTAGATATTCCGATAAATAGTTTTGTATTTTCTTTGACGTGATTGATTTCAGCCAAAATCTCTGGAACACTTGCACCATTTTTCGCAAGTTTAGCTGCCTGAATCACTTGAAATGACAAGCCTTGATCAGTAAAATCACTATCGATTACTGTAACATTGCTTGAACTAAGATTACTTGCTTGTCGAGCTGCTTCAACTGTTCCGCTCAAGCCTTTGGTCATATGAATTGAAATAACCTCACTACCATCTGCACCTAAGCGATCATAAAGTTCAACGAACTCTCCAATTGGTGGTTGGCTTGTTTTTGGCAAAGCTTTTGCCGTACTCATCAATTCCATGAAATGCTCACCTTCTAAATGATCATCATCAGCATAAACAACACCGTCGATCATTACAGATAATGGTATCATCTGAATATCTAATTCATCGCGTACACTTTTAAGCATTGTGCAAGAAGAATCGGTCACAATTTTAACATTTGTCATAATTTTATCACTCTTTCTTTAAAAACAACCTCAATTCGTGGTAAAATACTTTTGAGGCCTAATGTCTGCTTATAGTATAACAGACAAAGAATTATTTTTCACCAAATTAAAATGAAGGAAGTTGATTTCTTGGAAAAAGTTAAATTCTCCAAAAAATATATGATTTTAAATGAAGTACTCAATGCAGTTACCCACGGGATTGGCGCTGGATTAAGCATCGCAGGTTTAGTCGTTTTACTGGTAAAAGGAGCACGTCTTGGTTCTTCGGTCCATGTAGTTTCTTATGCTATTTACGGAACAACATTGATTCTTTTATTTTTATCATCTACTTTATTTCACAGTCTGATTTTTACTAGAGCAAAAAAAGTCTTTCAAGTTTTTGATCATAGTTCGATCTTCTTATTGATTGCGGGAAGCTATACACCCTTTTGTCTATTAAGTATTGATGGCTGGCTTGGCTGGTTATTGTTCGTGCTTATCTGGCTGATGGCAATCTGCGGTGTTGTGTATAAATCATTGACTTTGCATAAGCAAGAAACAGTTAAGAATGTTTCTACTGTGATTTATATCATCATGGGGTGGTTATGTGTGATCGCTGCCAAACCGTTATATGATTCTTTAGGACCTACAGGCATAGCTTTGTTAGTTGCTGGTGGTGTTTCTTATACATTAGGAGCCGCTTTTTATAGCTTGAAAAGTGTTCGATTTATGCATGTTGTTTGGCATTTATTCGTCATGCTAGGTGCAGGTTTCATGTTCTTTTCGATTTTACTTTATACGTAAATAACAAAAAAATCTATTTACAAAACCTTATAATAGTACTTCTTTTTTGATTAATTAAAAAAGAAGTACTTTTTTTGTATTTATCTCTTTACAAACCGAACAAACATTCGTATAATAACTATACAAACGTTTGTTCGATAAAAATTATGAGGTGATTAAGAATGAAAGCAGTTCGTCGTGGCGGTTTATTATTTTTTGTATTGATTATTGGTATTTTCTTAGGAACATTAGGGCTACGATCAGCTTTACTTATTGTTAGTCCTCTATTTATTATATGGTTTATGCTATGGGATGAAAAAAGATATACCCAAACAAGAAAGAAAAATGAACATCAACACTATGTCTATCGTAAATACCCATAGAAAAAAGATCTTTACTCTATTTACTTCAGAGTAAAGATCTTTTTTTAATATTCCATCAACGTAACGATTTCATAATCAGCAATTTTATCTCGTCCGTGTAAGTCCATCAATTCAATCAGGAATGCACAGCCTACAACGATACCGCCTAGTGATTCGATTAATTCTATTGTTGCTTTGATCGTACCACCTGTTGCTAATAAATCATCGCAAATAAGTACTCGTTGACCAGGTTGGATAGCATCTTTATGAAGTGTTAGTGTATCAGATCCATATTCTAAGTCATAAGTGACTTCGATTGTTTCACGAGGTAGTTTGCCTTTTTTACGAACTGGGGCAAAACCAACGCCTAATTCATACGCAACTGGACAGCCTACGATAAACCCACGAGCTTCAGGTCCAACGACCATATCAATTCTTTTTTCTTTTGCATAATCAACAATTTGTTTTGTCGCTTCACGATACGCGTCTCCATTTGCCATCAATGGTGAAATATCTCTAAAGATAACGCCTTTTTCTGGATAATCTGGAATACTAGCAATATAATCTTTTAAATTCATTTTCTATACTTCCTCCTCATTCCACAGCCATTGTTGTAATGTCTCACGATCGCTGTATAACAAAAACTCTTCTGTTTTGATTCTTTTTAAGCGAGTTTGATAAACCTTACTTTCCGTCAATGGATGATTTTCAGGGCTCTCAACTTTTCTTAAAACACCGTTTTCTATTGTAACAAATCCTAAGTCAAAAAACACCTGAATCATAAAAATTAATAGTTTTTCTTGGATTTTTAGATGTTGAGCAACTACATTTAACTTATAACGAACATCTACTTGCTCTTGTTGCCTTACAAATTTATAAAGCTGCGCATATTGTTCTCTAGTTCCAGTTCCATTCAAATAAGCTTCTTCTTGAGAAATTCCCATCATGTAAACACGCTCTATTTCTCCAAGCTGTGTGATTTGTTTCAACAAATCAATGTCATCTGGACAATCTACAAAGACTAACTGCTGGATATTTGCTCCTTGGATCTGTTCAACAACCTCAGTTACATTGCTAAACAGAAGCTGTTGACTCGTTTGATCATCGATCAGTTTTTGGCTATCAGCATTAAAGAAAACATACAGCGTATTTGAAGCTGGAATTTCTTTTTGACGACCGTTTTTGCCACGTAAATCAAATAATTGCACACCATCTACTGAAAAATCATTAACCATAAGTTGTGGCTTTTTGTTACCATTCCACTCATTGATCGACAATTGACCAGAGACATTGGTTGTTCCTTGCCCGAATTCATCGGCTTGATTGCCCATTTGAAAAGCAATAGCATCTAATTTCGCACCATTCTGACTTAACTGAAACTTAAGATGGCTTTTATCTGCCCCGATTTGACGACTTTGCTCGATTAAAACATCTTCGAATAAAAAATTAGGAACTGGATTGTCTGTTCCAAAAGGCGCAAGGATTTTTAACTGCTGAATAAACGGAATCGTGGCTTCTTCTACACGTAAAGATTCATCAATCAACAACTCTTGTCCTTGGGAAAGGTCGATTTGATTGATTTCAAGATAGCTAATGAGATGAGCTTTGACTTTTTCGATATTTGTAACAGGCAATGTCATGCCTGCAGCCATATGGTGACCGCCAAAATGAGTGAAATCTTCTCGTATCTCGCTTAATGCACCAAATAAATTCAATGCTGATACACTACGTCCAGAACCTTTAGCTGTGTCGTTGTTTTCATCAATCGTTAAAACGATTGTGGGCTTTCCTGTTTCCTGCATGATTCTGCCCGCAACGATACCAAGAACGCCTTCGTGCCATCCTTGTTTAGCAACAATATGAATTGGATCAGCTGGATTGATAGATTCAAATGCTTCTTTTGTGATCGATGCAACGATTTCTTTTCGTTCATCATTTTGAGTATTGATATAGGCTGCAATTTTTTCAGCTTCTTCTTCGTCAAAAGTAGTCATCAATTCAACCCCAGGAGTAGCGTCCCCTAATCTACCTAACGCATTTAAACGTGGAGCGATCGTAAAGCCGATATTCTCTTCACTAATTGACTCTTTTTTGACCTCTGCCAAATGGATCAACGTATCTAAACCAATTCTTTCACCTGTTTGAATCATTTCCAGACCCATTTTTACCAGTACTCTGTTTTCGTCTGTCAGAGAAACCAAATCGGCAATCGTTCCGATTGCAACTAAATCCAGAAACTCAACTGGCAGTTCGCCTAATAATGCAGTGGCAACTTTGAAGGCGACGCCAACACCTGCTAATTCGCCAAAGGGATAATGACCTTTGGGATGTTTTGGATGAATAATCGAAAAAGCATTCGGTAGCTCTGGCGGCAGTTCATGGTGATCCGTTACGATCACATCAATCCCTTGCTCAGTTGCATAATTGATTGCTTCGTGACCCGCAACACCATTATCTACAGTAATAATCAATTGGACGCCAGCTTCAATTTGTTCTTTAAAGACAGACATATTTGGACCATATCCGTGAATAAATCGGTTTGGTAAAAAGTAATTGACTTCCCCACCGATTAATTCGATGGCTTCTTTCATAACCGTTGTACTTGTGATCCCATCCGCGTCATAGTCTCCGTAAACAAGAATTTTCTCACCTTGTGCTACAGCATCCTGAATTCTTGTGATAGTTTTTTCCATATCATACATCAAAAAAGGATCATAAAGATTTTCTATTGTTGGACGCAAAAATTTTTCTAATGCGTCATGTGATTGGATGCCACGATGCCACAAGATTTGTCCCAATAATGGATTGATTTTTTCATTTGTTAGTATTTCTGAAAATTCTTCCGGCAATTCTGTCTTTTCCCGTAATTGCCATGTGTATTTTGCTTTTTTCACGACGTCACTCCTAACCAGATAATTATAACAAATCCCAGAAGAAAACTAAAGAAAGTATCTTAACATTCGATTCCTTTAGTTTAGAGTAGCAACTAAAAGAGTGTCTGGGATAAAGTCAGATTCTTCGGCAATTTCCCAAAAACCGCACAATGCATAAAACGCATTGTGCGGTTTTTAGTCCAATTGTTCGAACCTAAACGACTTTTGCTATATCGTCAGCCTCTTTTTAAAGCTTATATTTCTTCATTATTACTTCTTGGCTTAGTGAAATGATCAACACGACTGCCCACAGGTTCCGTATCCGTAACCACAGTTGCAGAGCTTGTTGCTGCATCGTATTTAGCTTGTAATTCAGCTAATTGATTTTCATAGGTCCGTTTAACTTTTTCAACTTCTTCTTGCGTTAATTTATCTGCATCATTTTTATAGATTTCTATCGATTTTTCTAATTCTTTCACTTGTTTTTTCTGCTTCCACATTGTCGTTGTTGAAGTAAGTAAGCCAATCAAAGCGCCTAGAATTGCTGAACCTAGAATAATCAAGATCAACGGACCTGATATTTCAACAAAACCAAAGCTGACTGGGACTGTTTGGTTATTTAATACGGCAAAAATGACAACAATAAGAACTAAAACAAGACCGCTAACTACACGCCACTGATTTTTCATCGTTTATTTCCTCCTTATTTTTTGTTTAATATACCGCCAGCTAACAAATCTCCTATATGAGGGAACAAAGTATACAAGCGATATGCGCCTTCCATGATTCGTGGACGATTGATCTCACGCTTACATGTCCCCATAGCCTGTACAATTTCTTTTGCTAATTTATTGGGTTCTAATACAAATAAATCGACGGAAGCTAAATAGTCCCCTGATGGATCTGCTTTATCGAAAAATTCAGTTTGAATAGGACCTGGATTGACCGTTGTTACCGAAACACCTAAAGGTTTCAACTCTAATCTTAAGGCATTAGAAAAGCCTAAAACTGCAAATTTGGTTGCAGAGTAAATGGTTGATTTAGCTGTAGCCATTTTTCCAGCCATAGAAGCTACATTGATAATATGTCCTGTGCCTCTTTCAGCCATTCGGATTGCTGCTTTTTGTGTAAAGACCATCATCCCTAGAACGTTGACTTCAAACATGTTTCGAGCGACCGCTAAATCAGTATCTATAAAGTTATCAAAGATACCGAATCCAGCATTATTGACTAATATATCGATGGGCCCAACTTCTAATTTAATTTTTTCGAAAACTGTTTCAACATTTTCAGGATCAGCAATATCTAATTGAAAAGAGAAGGCTTGTTTTCCACTTAACTCTTCGCATGTTTCTTTTACTTTTCCGATCAAATTGATTCGTCTGGCACATACAACAACTATTGCGCCTTTCTTTGCTGCTTCATAACAAATTTGTTCGCCTAGGCCAGCTGAACCACCTGTTACAACGACTACTTTGTTTGTTAAATCCTGTCCACTATACATCATCTTTCCCCCTTACTCTTCTTTAAAAGGTATTTCTACGATTTCCATATCTTTAACAATTTTTGTTCTTGGAAATAGTTCTTTCGCTTCATTTTCTAGTTGAATAATATCCCCAGTCAAATAACGAGCACTAATATGGGTCAACACAAGTTTGGTCACGTTTGCTTCTAAAGCGACTTGTGCTGCGTGGTGGCTTGTTGAATGATAATAGGCTTTGGCCATTTTTTCTTCATCTTTGTTAAACGTACTTTCGTGAACAAGAATGTCAGCATTTTGGGCAAGTAAGACACTATTTTTAGTTTTTCTTGTATCGCCTAAAATCGTTACGGTTCTTCCAGATTTTTTTTCACCAACAAAGTCTTTTCCATTGATTGTTTGACCATCTGGTAATACTACCGTCTCGCCACGTTTAATCTTTCCATAGATCGGACCAGATGGAATATTTAATGCTGCTAATTTCTCTACTTGCAATTCTCCTTCATGATCAGCTTCAACAATTCGATAGCCGAAACTAGCGATTCCATGATCTAACGGTAGACAGGAAACAGTGAATTGTTTATCTGAAAACACCGTTTCTTCTCCTGATATTTCAATAAATTTCAGCTCATATGAAAGGCGTGTTTGAGAAACTTTTAACGCCGTTCGGACAAATTCAGCAACGCCGCGCGGACCGTAAATCTCAAGTCGTTCATTGCCTCCTTGAAAAGAGCGACTGCTCAATAAACCAGGTAGACCAAAAATATGATCTCCATGCAAATGAGTAATAAAGATTTTTTCGATTTTTCTTGGGCGAATGTTACTTTTTAAAATTTGTAACTGAGTGCCTTCTCCGCAGTCGAATAACCAAACTGCATTTCGTTCGTCTAATAATTTTAGAGCAATACTGCTTACGTTGCGATGTTTTGCTGGAACCCCAGCTCCTGTACCTAAAAATTGTAATTCCATTGGCTACCTAACTTTCTTTAAACTTCTTCTTTATTTTAGAAGAAAGTCGCCGCTTTAGCAAATAATATTTATTTTATGGGGAAACGTAAAATAACAGTCGTCCCTTTGGGTGAGGTATCGGTTAATTCGATTTTCCCTTGATGCTCATCTACGATCCATTTTGCAATGGCAAGGCCTATGCCATATCCCCCTGTTTTACGATTTCTAGACACTTCTCCTCGATAAAATCGTTCAAAGACTGCTTTTTTCTTCTCATCAACGATTCCAATGCCTGTATCGCTGACTTTTATTATCCATTCATTGTTTTTAACCGTGGAAAAAACGGCGATTCTTTCACTAGGTGCAGTGTATTTGAGCGCATTATCTAATAAAATAATCAACAATTGATGGATTCTTTGTTTATCAAAAACGATTTGCTGCTCTTTCCCTAAATCAATGATAAATTCTTTTTCTTCAGCGACAGCTAATTCTTGGTAAGGAAAAAGAATATTTTCTAAAAAGGCATTGATTTTCACTGGTTCTTTTTCCAAGGTCAACGCATTTGAATCTGAACGAGCAAGCAATAACAAATCACTTGTTAATTGACTTAAACGTTGAACTTCTTCTAAAGATAAAGCGATTGTTTCTGACTCTTCTAAAATCGTATGATTTGGTTTGGTAAATAATTTTTCTAATTTTGCTTGGATAATTGTCAGTGGTGTTCTTAATTCGTGTGAGGCATTTTCTACAAATTCTTGCTGCTTTTTCCAAGATATCAAGATCGGCTTCATAAACCATTTTGAAAGAAAATAGCTTAGGGCAATCGATAATAAGCCGAAAATAATCATACAAATAATCAAAATTTGTTTAAACTGTTCGACTGTTCCTTTGATTGGATCGGTATTGACCAACAATTGAAGATAGGCTATATTCGATTGGTTTTCAACTGGTAATATAATGGAACGAAACTGTAGAGAACGATCATTGCTATCTTTTGTCTGAATGCTAGTAACTTTGTTTAGGTTGTCAGTTGCTAATTTAAGATTTTGAAAATCATAAAAACGAGAACCTAACTCTGCTTCATTTACTATTTTCCCATCTGCTGACCAAAGAATTACTTGTTGCTGAAAATTATTTGGTGGCGGTGTGTCAAATTTGCCAAGCGGTGTTTTTTGATCTTGTAACCGTTCCGTTTTCGTTAATTGATGTTGCAAAAATTTTTCATCCTCAGCAAGCCGTTGTAAATCATGATCGACCGATTGATAAATCGATGTTTGGACTAACTGGAAAACAATTAAACCTAAGATTAGAAAAATACTTGCAAAAGAGATCAGGTTCATCATAAAATAATTGATTCTTTGTTTTTTACTTAATTGTTTATTCATCATTTTTTTCCTCAATTACTTCGAATAAATAGCCAACATTACGCAATGTTTTGATCCAACGCTCGATTCCGAATGGTTTTAAATTTTTTCTAAGATTGCTCATATAAACTTCAACGACTGTTAAAGTCGTATCAGATTGGAATCCCCAAATTCGATCGAATAATTGATCTTTCGTAATGATTCTTCCTTGATTTTGCATAAGATAATGTAATAAATCAAACTCTTTTCCTTGAAGAACCAAGTCATTTCCATTGAAACTGGCTTGACGATTATCAAGATCTAAAACTAAATCATTCACGACTAATTCATTTTTATTGTTCAATCCTAACGAACGACGTGCCAATGCCTGCACACGAAGTAATAACTCCTCTCTATGAAAGGGTTTAGTCAAATAATCATCTCCGCCATTTTTAAACCCGTTGACCTTATCTTCTAGACCGTCTTTAGCTGTTAAAATCAAAACAGGTGTATAGATATTTTTTTTCCTTAAAGCCGTTAAAACCTGCTCACCAGTCATTAATGGTAACATCAAATCTAATACGATCAAATCATAAATTCCACGTTCGCCTTCGTATAAAGCTTCTTCTCCATCATAAACTTGAACTATTTCTCCTACTTCTGATAAAATCTCTAAAATGCTATCTGATAAAACTTCGTCATCTTCCACTAAGAGTATTTTCAACATTTGTTTCCACATCCTTTTTAATCAAAAAGAAGACGAGCAGAAATAGATTCTTCGTCACGTCTTCTAGCTTATTATTTAATTTTTAGAATGAATGATAAAAAGTGCAGACTTGTCACTCTTTATCATTACTCTATCAACAATTAACTTTTAGACTCTTCATCAGGGTCCTGTTTTTTATTTTTCCAAGATTTTTCTGCGGAATCTTTTGTTTCTTTTTCTACATCTTTGGCATCAGTGATTTCTTTTTCTACATCCTCAAAATCTAGACGAGTAATCTCGCCGCCTAATTCGTGCATAATCAACTGATTCAACGGGCGATTGTCATCTTCTTCAGCAATCAAAATCAATCCTGTTTCGCCTTCGCCTATTTGTTTCGTCACATGTTCAAATACAGTTTGAGCACCTTGAATTTCTTTTGCATCTTGAGAGGCTCCAAATAAACTTCCTGCAAACCAGCCTAGTAAAATCCCTAAGGGTCCTCCTAATATGCCGATCAGCATTCCGATCATACTATTTTTTGCAGTATGGTTATTGCCTGTAAAGTCAATAAAATCATCAATTTTAAACTGGTGAACACCATCGTTTACATGAGTGACAACAGCCATTTGTTCGCCTGTGATTTTCTTTTCAACATACAATTTTTTTATTTCTGAAAATGCTTGGTAAGCTTGACTCTCTACTTCAAAATGCATAATAATAACACGTTTAGACATGCAACCACCTCAATCTATTTGATATCCTTATTCTATCAATAAACTAGCTAGTAACGCAATGAAAATCAATTATCTTGGTGGTTGACCGCCCGGACCTCCACCCATTTGACTACCGTCAACTTGTGTACCAGACTGATCAACGGATGTCAGTACATCATCGATCGCGATTTTTGCCAGTTCTGTTCCGTTGGAATAGTTGCTGTCGCTATACAGTCCGTTTTTCGCAGTACTAGAATCATTTCCTCCGCTAGATAAAGTTATCGTTTCCCCAACCTTTAAATCAGGAGAACTGATTGCAATATGAGAAAAATCTTTTGTAGGCGCAACGGATAGGATCGTTTTTCCAGAAGCATTCTTTAAGTTGATCAGTGTTTCTGCTTTTTGGGTTTCATCAAAATAAAGACTTAATGCGGCTTGGGAAGATGAGTCACTGGCACTCATTGCCATACCCGAACTACCGCTTGCGACAAATATACCTCCGCTGATCGTAAATGTTCCGTCATAATCTAACGCAGCGTTTCCGTCATCTGTTGGTCCATTTACAATCAGCGTGCCTGCAGCCATTCGAATATCACCATTGCTATCGATCCCATCCCCGTCAGCATTGACATAGGTGGTACCACCATTTATTTCGATAAATTTAGTGCTGTCTCCGCCTCCTCCTGGTTGTCCACCGCCAGGTTCACCAAATGAATCGGCACCAAATTGTCCTTCGTGCTCTGATTCACCAGAACTTCCTCCAGCTGCGTTAATACCATCATCTGTTGCATACACTGAAATATCTCCGTCGTTGATCGTTACGGTTGCTCCTTCCAAGCCTTCATAAGAATTATTGACTGTTATTGTGCCATTATTAATCAACAAATCTGAATCTGCATGAATCCCGTCATCGCCACTTGCTATTGAAAAAGCACCTTTGTTGATCGTAACTGCAGCATTTGAATGGATCGCATCATCAGCTGTATTTAAATCAAATGTTCCATCATCTATGACAATATTTCCAGAGGCTTTTAATCCTTTGTAACTAGCTGTGGTATCAAGTGTTTGATCCTTGTAGCCGTCAGCAGTCTGTAATTTGATCTTAGCTTTTGCAATCGACAGATTTGTTTCAGCTTGAATGCCATCATTTCCTGATTGAATGGTAAAGGTTCCACCATCAATAGCTATCCAGCCTTTGTCTGGGTCCGTACTGTTATTTGCTTGGATGCCGTCACCAGCTGTTGTGTTCAGATTAAAGGTTCCATCTGCAATTGATACAGAATCTTTCCCTTTGATCCCATTATTCTTGGTGGTAACATTGATGATTCCGTTAGTAATGACTAAATCATCTTTGCTGCGAATACCATTACTATATTTCCCAGTTACATCTAAAGTACCGGTGCCATTGATCGTTAAGTCATCTTTACTGAAAAAAACTGCATCTGGTTCTGTTTCGTCAGCAGAACCAAAAACATATTCTGCTCCATCTGTTAAACTATTTTTTGATCCTTCTGCTAGTGTTGTGATCACTTTTTTGGCTTGCTCAACATAAATTGCTGAAGAAGAAGTATTAGTTATTGAAGTGTTATTTAAGATCAAATGAACTGTTTCGTTAGCTGCACTGACTTTGATTTGACCATTATAGCTTCCAGATAGGATGTATGTCCCACCAGTAGTAATTGAAATCACATTATCTTTTTCGGATGCGCCAGACCCTTCGATTTTACTGCTGGAGTCATTTAATTCAATTTTTGTAGCTGTTTTTTCATCATAACTTTCATCAAAATCTTCTTCATCATAGGTACCATATTTAGTTTCTGTTGTTTTCTTTGCGGTTTGAGTGGCGACAATAGTTTCTGTGCTTTTGTTTGTCGTCGCCGTATTTTCTGTCGTCTCTTTTGTGCAGCCAGTAAATAAGATGAGAACTATTGTTAATGCGGACAAACCTAATTTAACTTTTTTCATTATACTCACCTACAGTTCTTCTCTATTTGTTGAAACTTTACCAGAAACGATTGTTAAATTACCGTTTCTGACGCGCATAGCATCCATTAATTCTTTTTCTTTCTGATTATCTTTCAATGTAATACGGTAGCGTAGCTCGTAAAGACTGCCCATATTCGTTGTTTTTACTGAATCTAAATTCGCTGAGTAAGCATATTGTTGGAATAGGTCATCAAATAATCCTGGATAGTCTAAATCTTCTGGAATTGTAATCTTTATTTCACGTTCAGCAACTTTTTGTTTCTCCCCAAAATGAATTGTATTCAACAGGAGCAAGAATACTGAAATAATTAGAGAAAATAATACAATATAACTCACATACCCCATTCCAGTTGCCAAACCGATACCCATTGACCAGAAAATACTAGTAATTTCTCTAGCGCCACCAGCCACAGAACGAAAGCGAATCAAACTAAATGCTCCTAATACAGCGACTCCTGTTCCTAAATTGCCATTCACCAGCATAATAACTAATTGAACTAAAACGGGTAAAACAGCTAAAGTAATCACAAAGTTTTTACTATAAATGTTTCTATACATATGGACACAAGCTACTAAAAGACCTAATAAAACAGAGGTTACGATACAAACTAAAAGCTGTTTGAATGACAAATCAACTGAGCTTTCTACTAATAAACTAGACAACATAACGGAAATCCTCCTTGGAATATAAATAACGCTGATAGGTTTGAGCATACTTTGAAAATGAGGTTGGGTATATTCCGATTTCTGCTAAAAGTTCTGAAAACCATAGTGGATATGCCCCCAATGCTTTCACTTCCATTAAAACATCGATTTCTGGCGCTACTCGCTTGCCATCGTCATCTAACGTCTGAGTAAGTTGTTCTTTACGGTAGCGAATATTAAAATCAAATGTAATCCGAAAATCTTCATTATCTATATCAAACAATGCTTGTCGGTCATAAGCAATCATGACTTTAGGTTCAAGCTTTTTTCGTGCTAACAGCCAGTCAATTTCTTGTTTGATTTGCTGGTCTTTAGCTGTGCTTAGGTGAAATGTGGATGGATGCTGAATGTATTCTTTTGCCACTTGATAAGTTAAAGCCACTCTCCTTTTGTAAACCACTCCGTTGACTTTCTTTTTTATTTCCATAAACACGTTAGATCCTTCTCTAGGTATTCCATAACTCCGCATTCGGAATTTCTCCTTATATGCTGGTTTAGCTATCGAGTGACGAATCATCTCGTAATCTTCCGTATCGAAATACACTGAAATAATTGTATGTAAACCATATTCATCTTCTTGCATGCAGGGTTGTAATTTTTCCCTCAATTGTTGATACATATCGTTTGTCAGTACATATTTTTTTTTTTTTCTTTGAAAACTGTTTTTTAATTTTACCATGCGTGTTTCCCCCTTTGACTAAATTCATTCTATAAAAGGAAACATAAATGAAGCTTAAAGCAAAAAAGATCTCATCTCCAAATGGTGTGTCATTAGAGATAAGATCTTTTTAATAGTGCGTCAGATTATTTTAGCAATTCACAAACAGCTGTAAATTCTTTAGAATGGATAATATCAATTATCCTAACAATACTGAAATTTTTCTTTTATAGAAATACGTATAATATTCACTTCACTGAGTTATTTTAAACAACTAAAGTTCGTTCGTTACTAAATCGTTCATATTTTTTATTTATGGCAATTTCTTCCAAAGTTTCAACTAATGTGTAAACTTCTTCATAGGTGTTATATAAAGCAATTGGTGCTAATCGAATCACATTAGGTTCTCTAAAATCTGGAATGATCTTCGCTTCTTTTAATGCTTTACAAATTCTATACGCTTCTTCATGTTCTAAGCAAACATGACCACCACGTCTACTATCTTCGCGAGGATTTCCAACGGCATACCCATATTTTGCAAGTTTTTCGTCAATCAAATACATTAGATAGGCTGTGATCATTAATGATTTTTCACGAATTTTATCCATTCCTACTTCATTAAAAATAGTTAAAGTCCCTTCCAAAGGCGCCATTGCCAAGAAACTTGGAGAACCAATTTGCCAGCCGCTTGCATCTCGTTGATGCTCAAATTCGTGCTTCAATTCAAATTGGGTGTCATCTTTATTTCCCCACCAACCAGCTAAACCAGGCGTTTCTTTGAAATGTTTTTGATTCATATAAAGCCCTGCAATCGATCCTGGACCTGCAGATAAATATTTATACGTACACCAAATAGCAAAATCCGGATCAACCTCTTTAAAATCCATTGGGATAGCACCGATTGCATGACACAAGTCCCAACCAATTAGAATCCCTCGTTGGTGGGCTGCATCTGTCAAACGTTTCATATCCAAGACTTGCGAACTCCGATACAAAACGGTGGGAAGAAGAATAATTGCTACATCATCGGTCATCGCTTCAATAACTGCAGATTCGTCAATCAGTCGACCATCTGCACTTTTTACCACTTTTACAGCATCTTTTGGGTCATAACCTTTTAAACGAACTTGACTATCAATGGCATAACGATCCGTAGGAAAATTCAAATCATCGACTAAAATTTTGTACCGTTCTTTTGCTGGTTTGTATAATGTGCTGATACATTGATGAATATTGATTGTTGTACTACCTGTAATCACGACTTCATCTGGATGAGCATTGATCAATGGTGCAGACATTTCTCCTAATTTACTAGCATAATAAAATAACCCATCCCATAATTTAATCCCTTGTGTTTTCCAGATATCCATCATATTGAGCAGTGCTTGCTCAGCGTCTTTAGACGCTAACCCTAAAGAATTACCATCCATGTAAATTTCCCCGGGCTGGACATAAAACCGCTCTCTAATTTTTCTAAGTGGATCTTGACTATCCATTTCTTTTGCAAATGCACGATCTGTTTGAAATACTCTTTTCATCATTTGTCACCTTCCAAGTTTTTTTATTTAAATAAGTACTTTTACACATAAAAATACTTTTGTCCGAACAAAGTAAACTTAAGATATCTCACGCGCTTTATTCAATCGAATAAAGCCAAATACTGCTAACAATGCAAGAATTCCTATACCACCAAGTAAATATATAGCAGGCAACCAAGATTGACTTATTTCACTAACTTTTGTCACTAACGGCGTTCCAATAAAAATACCAATATAATAAAATAAATTGATAAATGAAATACTTGCACCAATCAGTCGTTTATCCTCCACCACTTTTGGTGCTAAAATCATTACACAAGAGGAAGATAAACTAGCACCCGCAGACAGAATAAAAAGCTGAGCAATAAATGTAAAGCTACTTGATAAATGCCCCATCCAAAAAGTTGCTGCCAGCATCAATACAAAAGAGCAAAAAATAATCAGTTTTCCCTTTCGTGTCTTATCGATCAAGTAACCTGCTAATGCACCAAATGGAATACCAAATAGACCAAAGTATCCTGTATAATTATTTGCTAATGATTCAGATAATCCATAATATTGAGCATAAATCAGCGGATAGAGGTTAATAAAAGCAAATAATATAAATGCCATGCACCCTTGAGCCAATGCCAACAGCCAAATTGATTTATTTTCTATTGCTTTTTTGATTGAGCCTGCTTCTTTTTTTTCATTAGCAATAGAGCGACTGGTTGGTTCATCTAATATAAATAAATACAAACATAAAATAAACAACGATAAGCCTGCAATGATCCACCAAAGCGAGCGCAGACCATAGGTTTGAGATAGAGGTTTAAATAAATTCATCGCCAACATCGAACCTAAAGCCGAAAAGGTGCCCCAAAGACCTGTGGCAATTCCACTACCGCCCGCATTAAACCAAAAATTGATCAAAACGATGCCCACCATAATAATCATTGAAAATGAAATTCCTTCAATCGCTCTTGAAATAAATAGCGACCAAAAACCTTTTGATAATGCACCCCAAATATTTCCAATAGCTAAACAGCCCATTAAAGCAACTAATAGTTTTTTAGGACCAAACTGAGTGACCAACGCACCTCCGGGAATAGCCAGAAAAGTTCCTGAAACTGTAAAAATCGCCATCAGCCACGAAACCATTGAAAGACTTACACCTAAATCTTGCCCTAATTCATTTTGGATCGGCACCAACTTCAACTGACTCAAAGAAACAATTACGCCCCCAACATACAACAACAAAAATTTTATCCATCTGTTTCTCACCATCAAGATCGCTCCTTTTTGGTCTACCTTTTAGATCGAAAAATAATACATTTACCACTAAACAACCTAGTCATCTTAAGATAAGATAATCATAGCCAATTATACTGTCTTGTGTATATAAAAAAACGAACGAAATGTAAACGTTCGCTTTACAATCTAGTAAATACCTATCCATTATTTTTACAATATGAAACCTCGCTTCATTTTATACCATTTGTTTTTTAAGTCTTGTACATTTTATAAAACAAAAATCCTATAGAAAATCCCAAAATTATCCTCTATAATTAAATTACCTATTGATTCTTAGTAGAATAATAAAGGAGGTAGACCATTGGATAAAACAGACCACAAACTTTTACAACTTCTTCACGAAAACTCACGTATATCGATTGTTGAACTGTCAAAAAAAGTAAATTTAAGCCGTCCTAGCGTTAAGGAACGCATCAATAAACTAGTTGACCAAGGAATCATCACAAATTTTACAATTCAAGTTTCACTGGATAAAATCAAACAAACTATTACTTTTTTCAGTGAATTGAGTCAAGTTACGCTTTCTGTTGATGCAGCATTAAAATTATTAAAAGAAAATCCATATGTAAATGAAGTTCATATTGTTAGCGGTGACGTAAATTATTTAGTGAAAGCCACAGTAACTAGCACAACTGAAATGAAAGAATTGCTAGCAAAATGGATGCAATTTGCAACGGTCAAAAGTTCGATCATTTTGGAGACTGCTGTTGAAAATCAACTGAATTTAGATACATAGCAATAGACACATTATTCTTTTAAATCCACCTCTTCCCTTTGTATTTCAGAAAATTACTTAAGTACGCAAAAAAAAGAGCTAATAAAATAATCAGCTCTCTTCTTGTAATTATATTTTTAATCTACGAATTCAAATTCATATTCATCGATTCGAACAATGTCGCCATCTTTCGCTCCACGAGCTCGTAAGGCTTCATCGATCCCCATACCACGTAGTTGACGGGCAAAACGCATGACACTTTCATCGTGTTCGAAGTTTGTCATTTGGAAGAGTTTTTCTAGTGACTCTCCAGACAAAATCCATGTGGCATCTGAATCACGATCAATCGTGAATTCTGGACCTTCTGGTTGGAAACCGTAATGAACAGTATCTTCTACGATTTCTTCTTCGTATAATGGGAATTCCGGCGTTACATCGATCAAATCAGCTGTTGCATTAAGCAATGGCTCGATCCCTTTGCGTGAAACACCAGATATCGGGAAAATCGGTAGATGATCGGCGTACTCATCTGTCCGTTCTTTTTCGATTTGTTCTTTGAATTTCTTTAAATTTTCTTCTGCTTCGGGCATATCCATTTTATTGGCTACGATAATTTGTGGACGTTCCAACAAACGCATATTATGAGAAGCCAGCTCTTTATTGATTGCTAGATAATCTTCATAAGGATCGCGGCCTTCCATACCACTCATATCAATTACGTGTAAAATAACTCTTGTCCGCTCGATATGACGCAAGAATTGTGTTCCAAGTCCAACACCTTGAGAAGCGCCTTCGATTAGACCAGGCAAGTCTGCTGCAGCAAAGCTTCGTCCATCACTTGTTGATACCATTCCAAGGTTAGGAACTAGTGTCGTAAAGTGATACGCACCGATTTTAGGTCGCGCAGATGAAATAACAGAAAGCAATGTAGATTTTCCAACAGATGGGAAACCAACTAGACCAACATCCGCTAAAACTTTCAATTCTAATTCGATTTTTCTTTCTTGACCAGGTTCACCATTTTCAGCAATTTCTGGTGCTGGATTTTTAGCAGAAGCAAAACGAATATTGCCTCGTCCACCTCGTCCACCTTTAGCTACTGTCAATGTTTGGCCATTTTCAATTAAATCTCCGATCAATACGCCTGTATCGGCGTCACGTACAGTTGTACCTGGGGGAACTTTGACAAAGGTATTTTCTGAGCCGCGTCCGTGCATTCCTTTACTCATCCCATTTTCACCGGGTTGTGCTTTAAAATGACGATTGAAACGGAAATCCATCAACGTACGTAATCCTTCTTCTACGACAAGGATCACATCGCCTCCTTGACCGCCATCACCTCCGGCAGGTCCGCCATCTGGTACATATTTTTCTCTACGAAAGGCAACCATTCCGTCTCCGCCTTTACCGGCTTTGACATCAATTGTTACCTGATCTAAAAACATGGACATATTTTGTCCTCCTATCTTAAAAAGGTTGAGACCAAGTATTCAACTCTTGAAATTAAAAAGAGCGGTTTGGGTCTCACCATTTATTCTATACTGAATAAGAAATGCTCTTTGAAAGCCTTTCTTATTGTAAAGGTTAAACCCGGATTTGTCTAGCCAAATTCGTTTTCATGAACTGGAATTTGAAGCACTGACCGATGCCGCTATTGCTACAGCTGCTGCAGCCTGTTCTTGTGCCATCATCAGGGTGATTGTTAAAGCTGATATATTAAGGTTATCAGCAGACAACATGCTCATTTCCTCGCTGATTAACAAGCCTAAAGCTAAAGTCTGACGAAAATCCTTATAAAAACGAAGCGCGGTTTTTTCTTCAATAAGAGCTAAATAATCTTCTAATACTGAGAAATCAATAGCTTTTATAGAATCTAAAAAAGCTAATGTAATAATACTATTATAAAATTCTGGTCTAAATCGAATACCAATATGTTTTAGCTCATTAATCAAATCGTCTAAGCGCTCAATCATACGCTGAGAAAAAGAGCCCGTCAACATTGCCGCAGTCGCTGCAGCAAATTGCAGTTGATTTGTTTTTACGAAAACCATAAGCATTTAGCGCTTGATAATACGTTTCTACTAAATTTCCAATTTGTTTTGGCGTTAAGGTTTCTAATTTATCATGTTGTGCCAAAGAAATAGCGATTGCTCCATCTTCTGCTCCTGTTAGAAAATAATGATTTGCTTTTAATTCAGCATAAATCTCTTGCCCTCTACGAACAATAAATTCTTTTTCAGCCGTTTCAATAAATTGAAGTAAATAAGCTGTAAAATAAGAAAATGAAGATGAATGGAAGCCTGCATCACGTAAACGTTGGTAATCTGTGATCAAAATATGGATATCTAAATCCTTTGATTTTCCATTTGCCAATAACATTCCTAACAACATTCCTCTTACAGGTTGTCCTAAGGCATTAAATAGTTTCAACTCACCTTGAAGCGTTTTTTCCATCTGACGATAATCTTTATCCGAAAATTGATGTTCTTCGGAAACAAAAGATCTCGCTATCGTATAAGCTACTCGTTTATCAAACCATTTCCCTTTACCGTCTTTGATTCTTTGATAATTCATTTGTAGTAAATCAACAACCTCGTTTCTCTTCATTTCTCCCAACTCCTTTGCTTTAATTTAAAGACAAGATTTTTGACAAAAACATATCAAGCGTCCATGCTTATAGTATAGCCTATGTAACGATTATTTTAAATAAATGATTGTACAAAGCTAGTTTTTTCTATGTTGTCGAGCGCTGCGAACTTATTTGTTGATCGTGGTTTTTACGTAACTAAAAACAAGTTTGTTCTCTTGCTCTAAATTATCAAAGGAGGAAGTTTAGTATGACAGTAAAAGTAGGTATTAATGGATTTGGACGTATTGGTCGATTAGCTTTTCGCCGCATCAAAGAAGTTTCCGATGATATTGAAGTTGTAGCAATCAATGATTTGACAAGTCCAACAATGTTAGCACAATTACTACAGTTTGACTCTACTCATGGAACTTATCCTGGAAAAGTAACTGCAACTGATAATTCAATCGTAGTTGATGGGGAAGAAACGAAGGTTTATGCAGAAGCCGATGCCAGCAAATTAAAATGGGTCGAAGAAAATGGCGTAGATATTGTTTTAGAATGTACAGGTTTTTATACATCTGACGCGAAAGCTCAAGCTCATCTGGACGCTGGTGCCAAACGTGTCGTAATATCAGCTCCTGCCGGTGACATGAAAACAATCGTTTATAATGTCAATGATGATACGCTGACTTCTACTGACAAAATCATTTCAGCCGGATCATGTACAACCAACTGTTTGGCTCCTATGGCGTATTTCTTAAATAATGAATTCGGGATTGAAGTTGGAACAATGACAACAGTCCATGCTTATACCTCTACTCAAATGTTATTAGATGGACCCGTTAAAGGTGGCAATTTGAGAGCTGCTCGTTCAGCTGCAGATAACACAATTCCTCATTCGACTGGCGCTGCTAAAGCAATTGGTTTAGTTATCCCAGAATTGAATGGAAAACTGCAAGGACATGCGCAACGTGTGCCAGTTGTTGATGGTTCATTAACTGAATTGGTTTCAATATTAAAAACAAAAGTAACTGCGGATCAAGTAAATGAAGCAATCAAAAAACATACAATCGATAATCCTTCCTTCGGTTTTGATGATCGTGAAATCGTATCTGGTGATGTGATTGGAACAACAGAAGGTTCTATCTTTGATCCAACTCAAACAGAAGTTACAACTTCTGGGGATTTCCAATTAGTTAAAACTGTGGCTTGGTATGATAATGAATATGGCTTTACCTGCCAAATGATTCGTTTATTAGAAAAATTTGCTAATTTGTAAAAACTGATCCATTCCCATAGACAAAAACGATCGTTGCATGAA
>NZ_JAFLWD010000033.1:0-114702 GCF_017316105.1 Candidatus Enterococcus ikei | reverse complement strand
TCTGAGTTTACAGTAACGGTAAAAGAAGACAAAACCAATATTAAAACAAAAGATAGTACACTATACGTCGGAGAAAAATGGAATCCAGAAGATAACTTTGTCAGTGCAACGGATGAAGATGGAAAGGAAATACCGTGGGAAGACTCACGTATTACAAAAAATGGAGGAAGTATTGATACGAGCAAGTCTGGAGTTCACAAGATCAAGTACACGAATAAAGGAAAAGTGAAGGATGTAGATTCTGAGTTTACAGTAACGGTAAAAGATAAATTAACTTTGACTGTATCAGAAAAATTAAATTTTAATGAAGTGAAGAAATCAAATAAAGAACAGGTAGTGAGACGTGAAGAAGTAGATAAGCTAAAAGTTACGGTTAATGATGGGAGCAGAAAGGGAGGTTGGCGATTAACTGCGCAAATTAATAGTTCGAAAGACAAGTTGTCACCATATGTAATTTTTAGAGATAAAAATGAAAATGATTATCATTTAGATGGATCGGTTACAAATATCTATGTACAACCGAGACAAGAACATCCCTTAGAGTCAAGCAAAATAGATATTGCTGAGAAATGGAAAAAAGATACAGGAATTTTATTGAAAATCCCTTCGAAAAATCCATTAGCAATTAATTGCACCTACAAAACGACAATTACTTGGAATCTTGTGGAGGGACCGTAGTATGAAAAAAAGTTTTATAAATTTATTTTTAGTACTAGGTATCACGGTATCCTTATGTAGTTCTTATCTATATGTCTTTGCAGATGAAATAGAGACTAATGTGACGGTTAGAATTTTACGTGATGACACTACACAATCAGAAATCTCGAAAGAACAGAATAGTAACAAAGAGTCAGAGAAACAAAAAATATCAGAAGAGACAGTACAGTCAAGGTTTAACAAAAAATTTCCAAAAACAAACGAGTTAATTACCCCACTAATTTCAATAATAGGAATACTACTTATTTTATTGTGTTTAAGTGGAATATATATAAATAAAAAAAGAAATGGAGAGAATAATAATAAAAAAAATTAGTTTAACAGTAGCAGGTATTGCAGTAGTCGGGATTTTAGGATTAGGGCAATCGGCATATGCTGATGAAACAAGTGCATCAGTAAACGTTAACTCAGGCGGAATTAAGATTTCTCAAGCTACAGATATTACTTTTAACGATGTAACTATATCAAAAGAAGCAGCAACAGTGACTGAAAAAGAGAAATCAAGTATTTCAATTGAAGATTTACGTGGAGAGAGTAGCAAAGGTTGGAGATTGACTGCTAAATTAAAAGATGAAAATTTTAAAGGAATGGCGTTAAACATTTCTCCTGAGGTTATATCAAATACTGCCGTTGAAAAAGCTGGAATAACAGCTAACTTAAATTCACATGAACAACCTATTGCATACGTTGCAGATACTGACATCAAATACACCAATTTTACCTGAGAATCAGAATACAAATATACCTAGTTATTTCGATTTAAATGTGAAACCAGATCAAAAGCAAAATCTCATGATTAATATTAAGAATAATTCTGAAGAGAACGTCAAATATAATATCTACGTAAACACGGCTGTTACTAATCAAAATGGCATTATAGATTATTCTATATCAGATTTTGAGAAAGATAAATCGATGAAAGTGTCCTTGAAAGATTGTATAGTCATAGAAGAACCACAAGTAGAAATTCCTGCTAACAGCGAAAAAATAGTTTCTTTAGCATTAAGTGTCCCAGAAATACCTTTTGAAGGAATAGTTTTAGGCGGAATAACAGTTGAACCGACAGCTAGTGAAGGTAAAGAAGGGGTAAACAATGTGTTTACCCGTACTTTAGCTGTTCAGCTCTCAGAGTCACGTGAGACAATCATTCCTAAATTAGAAAGCGGAGCCGTAAAGATTTCACAAGAAAATTTAAGAAATAATATCAAATTTGAATTAAGAAATACTTCGCCGACAATTATTTCAAAAATCAAAGCAAAAATATCAATAATAAATCAAAGAGATAAAAAAACTGTTATTGAGCAAACGAAAGAACCGTTAAGTTTTGCTCCGAATTCGATATTTTTCCTTATGACTGAGTGGAATGAACAATTCAAGCCTGGAAAATATACGTACACTATAAATTTAAGTGATGAAGAAAAAAATAAATGGAAGTTTACAAAGAACTTTGAAATTAAAGAAGAAGTAGTAAAAAAATTAAATAAAACTTCCGTGGATCAGCAAAATAGTTCCAGTAATGACCCTTTTCTGTCTATAACAATTCTTATTCTAATAGGAACATTGTTATGGCTAGTATTAAAAATTGTAAAAAAGAATAGTCTTAAAAAAAATTGAGATCATTCTTTGATGAGTAAAATAGTAATGAGGAGATGTTATAATGAAACGTAATTTATTAGGAAAGCTCTTTTTAGTAGGTGCTATGATTTTATCTTCTGGGATTTTCCCAGTAATGGCAAGAGCTAACAACTCAGAAGATTCAAATGATATAGACAACTTATTTAGATTTAATGGAACTGCTGTACAATTAAATTCTAATACGGCCCGGTTAACTGCTGATAAAACGACACAGGCAGGAGCTTTAACTGGAAAAGCGGGCCTAAATATGAAAAATGATTTTTCTTTGGATATGGATGTTAATTTAGGATCAAATGAATTCGGGGCTGACGGAATTGGAATTGCATTTCATCAGGATACTATAGGTGCGATAGGTGCGTATGGTGGAGGTCTAGGAATAAGAGGATTGAAACAGGGAATTGGATTTGAGTTAGATACATTTTGGGAAGCACCAGATGATCAAGATCCATCATTTGGACATGACCAAATGAAGGGAGCTCATGCAGGTTTCGTTTCTACTGATTCTTCTAAGGAGGTTTTAACTGCGTTATCACCAATGCAATATATTGCTCGACCAAACGGAACTTTCAAAAATATAAACATCAAATGGCAGGCAAACAAAAATCTATTAACAGCAGATTATGACGGCAAACACTTTGAGTTAAAAAATCCAGATATAAATAAAAGTGTAAAATATACCTTTACTATTGCAGCAGCAACAGGTCGAAGCCACAATGCCCATACTGTACGAATTAATAAGTTTGATGCATCCTTTACAAAACCAAAATTGACAGCCAATGATATATCCGTTCTTAAAAATTCGTTGTTTGATCCTTTTGATCCAAAAATAGGTCTAAAAGCTACAGATGAAAAAGATGGAGATATTACTAATAAGATTCGTGTGACAAAAAATGATGTGAATACAGCAAAAGCAGGTTTGTATCATGTTACCTATGAAGTAACAAATAGTCAAGGCGAGACAGATTCTAAAATTATTTCAGTTACAGTTAACGAGCCAACTTCAAAACCAAAATTGACAGCCAATGATATATCCGTTCTTAAAGATTCGTTGTTTGATCCTTTTGATCCAAAAATAGGTCTAAAAGCTACAGATGAAAAAGATGGAGATATTACTAATAAGATTCGTGTAATAAAAAATGATGTGAATACAGCAAGAAAAGGTTTGTATCATGTTACCTATGAAGTAACAAATAGTCAAGGCGCGACAAATTCTAAAATTATTTCAGTTACAGTTAACGAGCCAACATGGCCAGAAGGTGCTCCTAACGGTTGGAAAAATTTTGCTGGTAAGAATCTAAAATTATTAAAAGATCCAAAAAATTCATTATTTGGAGATTATGTGTTCTATTCCAAACAACAAGCAGCCATTTACAAACAATTTAAAGGGTTAGATTCGTTTAAACCAGGAAAGTATCGTGTTAGCGTATATGCGAAAGGCGTATCAGATAGTATACCAACTTTACCATTGAAAGTTAGCTTAAAGAAAAAGCCCTCTTCAGGTGAAAGTAGAACGCTACTATTAGCTAATCCATTAAGTTCTGGTGAAAAAGTTGAAAAAGGTTATTACAAAGCATCAGCTGACGTTATTATTTCTGCTGATGAAGTAAGTCCTTTGATAACAGTAGAAAATTATCAAGGTGGGTATATCGCGGGAATATTTATTGAACCCATAAAATAGAAATCTTTGGTCTGATTCCTAGAGGAATTTTCCTCTAGGTTTTTTTATTTTCTTAAAAAAAACGGATCAAAAATAGAATGTACTTACTTTTAAAATACCTTAATCAACGCTGCCTGATAGACATCTACTTTATTAGAGGATAAAATATAAGGGGCACTTCTCCAGACTTTTGCAGCTTCTCTGTTCCCTATCTCGATTATGCCATAGTCTTCAGAAACCTTTGAATTGATTTCTTCTATTATATTAAAAGGAATCGCAATCCATAAATAATTCATATACTGTTGGTATTATCTACTATTGAAAGACCGATGAATATCTTCTTCAGATAAAATCACTTCAATAGAATGTAGGTTTAATTGATGAGGCTGGCTAGTATAGTTTTCAATAACTAAAAAGTCTATAGTATGTGATCGATCAGTAATTGAAGAGTAAAACGAAAAATTAGGCAACAGGTTATAAACTTTCTTCTGAGCGTGAACCGTTAAATTATTTATACCAGCGTCAAAGAAGTTATTTAACCAAGAGCTATAGGTCAATGAGATCGCAATATCTGATACAGATATTGCGATCTCTTTTTCTCCTTTAGAGCAGCCAACTTCAGAGTGGCTGTTTTTTGATTATGCTGCCTGGTTCATTCTGCCGGATTGTTTTTACTGATTTCCAAGCACTCAGTAAATCAGATCGTTTTAGCTCTCGATGCAATACTTTATCCATTAAATCGTCTTTAATGTCTTTGTTACCCTGACTGATCTTTTCGACCAATTCAAAGTTATCTGGACTGACTTCGACGTCTTCGATTCTTGGGACAGATAGTCCTTTCTTTTTTGCTCTCGTTTGATAATCGAAATAAATCTCGCCAGCTTTTTTTCGTTTCCATATTAAGGACTCGGTTACGCCAGACTCGTAAGCCAAGTGTCTGATCCAGCGAGTAAAAGATAAATGTTCTGGTTTCCATAAAGCATCCAATTCGACTTCTCGGATTAATTCAAATAATCGTACCCAGGAGCGTTTATCTTTAATGAGTATTTTTTCAATTTCTTCTTCAATCATTTTGATGTTCTTCATAAAAAACTCCTTTCTCAATAGTTACTATAACGTGTTATAGTAACTATTACAAATAAATATAATTCAGTTAAAATAGATGATTTTTATGAATAAGACACAACTATGTTGTGTCTTATTCGTGAAAATGGGCTAAAGATAGATGGCTCTAAGGGTTATCCATTATATGAGTAGCCCTTTAGATTTATAGATTGTTTGAATAAGACTAAATCTATAGTATAATAAGATTAAGTCATATTACTTAAATGAGGGATATTTACATGAAAATTGTCCAACCAATCAGAGAAAAAAAGCAAATTGATGCAATGAAAGCCATTTTGTCTTCTGGAAAAATGGGACCAAGAAATATGTTACTATTTTCGATTGGAATAAATACCGCTTATCGCATTTCAGATTTACGTCGATTAAAATTATCAGACGTGTTAATTATTTCTCGTGGTCGGGTGATCGCGAAAGAACGATTAGAAATGAAAGAGCAAAAGACCGGAAAACACAATTCCATTATTATTTCGAATAAATTGAGAAAACAGATTTTAGAGTATGCGAATGACTCCTTTCCAATCTACGTAGCAAATCATGAATTTGATCATTTTTTATTCCCAAGCCGAAAAGGAAAGGATCAGCCATTAAGCCGGCAAGCTCTTTGGGATGTATTGAGTAAAGCGGCCAAAAGTATGGGAATGAAGAATATTGGCAGCCACTCGATGAGAAAAACGTTTGGGTATTTTCTTTATAAGAACGGTACACACATTGAGATCATACAAGAACTGTTAAATCATTCGTCGCAGCGTGAGACATTACGTTATATTGGAATCACACAAGAGGATAAAGATACTGCAGTCATGAGCTTAGATTTATGACGCGAGTTTATTTACTATATAATAGAAGAAACACGTCATTTTTTTAACAAATAAGAGAGGATAACCCTTTTTTGGTGGGATACAAGAGTCATTCATTTGAAAGAGTAACTGTGATTTGTTTGTTACTATTCTGATATTAAAAGAGAAGAGCAGGAGGGAAAAAATGTTAACGAATAAATTAGATATTACAAATCAAGTTGAATTAGCAAGAGTAGAAGAAAAGATCAGTAAATTGAATGCAAAGAAATTATATGATAGTGGGGACATTGATAAGCTAGAAATAGGAACATTCAAAGGGCTTGCAGATATTCATCGATACCTTTTTTCAGATATTTATGATTTCGCAGGCGAAATTAGAACAGTAAATATTGCAAAAGGAAACTTTAGATTTGCGCCGGTGATGTATTTGAACGTTTCTTTAGATCACATTGATCAAATGCCACAATCTACTATTGATGAAATTGTAGCAAAATATGTTGAGATGAACATTGCACACCCGTTTCGTGAGGGAAATGGTCGTAGTACAAGAATATGGCTAGATCTCATTCTTAAACAAGAACTTAACAAAGTAATCGATTGGAACTTGATTAACAAAGAAGATTATCTTTCTGCAATGGAGCGTAGCCCGGTTAATGATTTGGAAATATCCCATTTAATTAAGCAAGCACTAACCTCTTTAATAAATGATCGTGAAACATACATGAAAGGTATTGATGTTAGCTATTACTATGAAGGATACACTGAATATAATACGGAAGACTTGTAGTCAACAAAAAGGTCAAAATAACACCAAAACTTATAGCTAAATCTATATGCCGTAAATCTACGTTATTGGTAGAGCGATTCTAAGGTCGTTTCAACTTTTGAACTGAGGTATTATCTTGAGTGAGCGCTCTGAGGATTCTCAAAAACGTCGTTTTTGGTATAAAAACTTGTGCCTTTATATTTAATGTTAAATGAATGTAGGAGTATTGTCAATTTCAAAAAGGATCATTTTTAGTAAATAAAACATAACTCTCGATTATCTGCTAATCTACTATCTATCGTTCCCTTTCTAGAATCTATGCTCAAATTAATGTACCAATAAACGACAATAAAACGTTAAATCCTCTTGTAGATACAAAAAGTTACCCACAGAACAATACCAGAAAAACTGTTAATTTCTAATCTATCCCCATATATAATAAAAAACATGATAAACTATTATTGTTAGTCTTTTTATGCTTAGGGTGATAAATCAAAAGAAAAAGACAGCAAAAAAATTAAAGGAGTTTACTATGGAAATTAAAGTAAGGGATCTAGTTATGCGCTATGGTCGTGCAGAAGTTTTGAACATTCGTTCATTGGACTTTGAAAAAGGCACGTCATATGGATTAGTTGGTCACAATGGTGCTGGTAAAACAACGTTATTTAAATGTATGACAAATATCATTGCCAATTACCAAGGAGAAATTTTGATTGATGATACTTCTGTGAAACTGCACAATGAAGTGTTATTAAATGTGGGCATTGTTTTAGATGGTATGTCTGTCTATTCGAATCGTACAGGTTGGTTCAATATCCAGTATTTTTCTGGATTACGTGGTAATTTTGACGAAGAAAAAGCGAAAGAATTGGCAAGAGAGTTAGATTTATTTACTGTGTTGGACCAAAAAGTAAAAAGTTATTCTTATGGGATGCAGAAAAAATTGATTTTATTGATTGCGTTGATGCATACACCGGAAGTTTTAATTTTAGATGAGCCGTTTCGTGGGTTAGATATTGATACCGTAAAATGGTTTAAGAAGTATTTAAAGCAGTTGACAGAAAAAGGATTAACATTAGTGATTTCCAGCCATGTCCAAAATGATTTAGAGGCATTATGTGATATCGTGTATGTGATCGACCGCGGCCGAATTTCAGAAACGATCGATATCAATGCTGAAAAAGAAAAACAAATTCGCCGGATTGATACGACCAATAATACTCGTCTAATAGAAATTTTAGATGAAGCCAATTATTATTATCAAACAGATGATGAAGGCGGCGTCAAATTGGATATCTCCGATGAACGTTGGGCACTTATAAAACAACGTTTAACAGAGGAAACAATTGAAATTTCAGAGTTATCTAAAGTGAAAATTTTAGATGAGAAATTGAATTAGGAGGGGCGAAAATGACTGGAAAACTGATTTTTAAAATGGAGTTATTTAAATTTTTACGAGATAAAAGCTTTTTGATCACCGCTGGAGTGATTGGTGTTTTGAATATTGTTGTAACATTGCTTTCATTAAATTTAACATCAATGTTTTCGGATTCGTACTATGAATCAACTGCTACAGCATCAATGATAGGGACAATCGTAATTGTTGGCGTGATCGTCTTTATTGGGAATATTATATTTGCTTACGTTTATCCATTCCACATGATTTCTATGGATTATAAGAATAATGTTATGGCTATGATGGTTGCTTCTGGTGTGAATCGACGAAAATTATTTTTTGCCAAGATTGGTGCGATTTTTATTTGTACGATTGCATTGATGCTAATGATCGCATTGATTCCTACGATTTTATTCTTGATAAAATTAGTACAATTAGATGCTTGGGACGGTTTTGCGGAGGGGTTTAATTCAGTATTTTATTATACAGATTTAAGCTTTGTGAAATTTATTTTTTCAGGATTACTTAGTTATTTAAATATGTTGATGGTGATTGCAACGGCTTGTATCATCATGAAAGGCAAAAACCTATCGTTTTTATTGTTTATGGGATTTAATATTCTTAGCAGTCTAGTCACTGGACTGTTGCAAACTTTGGCGTATTCATTTAATTTTAGTGAAACTGGAAGTTATATTTTCCAATTATTCTTGACCGTTCTTTCAATTATTGTCTTTGGCTACATCTCTTTAAGAACACTAGAAAAGCAAAATTTATAAAAGCAATTTAAAGATAAAGTTGGGCGCGATATTTCCAGCTTTATCTTTTTTTATTTGATGATAGGATCATTGATTCTCTAAATGCCGATTAACTGGTACAATAAAAGTAACTAAGAAATTAAAGGTGCAGACAAATGACAGGATCATTGATTACGAAAAAGAAAATTGCGAAGGTCTTTAAAAAACTGGTTGCAGAGATTGGTTTTGAAAAAGTGACGATCGCAAAAATCATGCAGGAAAGTAAGATGCGTCGCCAAACATTTTATGATTATTTTCAGGATAAATATGAACTGGCTGATTGGATTTTTCAACAAGAGGCAATTGAAAAGATTGAAGACAATCTAGCTTATGAAGGTTGGCAGGTTATTGTAGAAAACTTGTTTGTCTATTTTGAGGAAAATCAGATTTTTTACCGAAAGATTCTTCTTTTTGAGGGGCAAAATTCGTTTCAAGAGTATTATACTCAGCATCTAAAATTATTGATCAGTCAAGTTCTTGTGGTTAAACAAAAACCAGATACTATTGAAGAATCTGATCGTTTATTTTTAGAAGAATTTTATGCGAATGCATTTGTTTCTTTAACGACAAAATGGATCATTGAAGGATGTAAGGTCGATTCGTATCAATTTGCAGAGCAAATGAAAATAGCCTTTTTAATGGCTTTTGAAGAAAAATAATGAGCAATATGTGTAGGTGAGGGTTACACGATTGCTCATTATTTTTTGCTATTTCATATTATTTTTTCATTTCCACCCAAAGGCATCGGTCGGGGCATTTAGATACTCCAACCACTTTTCTTCTTTGATTGTTAACAAAGTTAGTGAAAGTCCATTAGTATTATAAGCAGTTAGAAAATTCCCCATTCGTTTGTAAACCACTTCGATATCTTCAATATCTAACAATTGTTGGACATCATTCATAAAAATACCAAGTTCAAGTAGGGGAAGCCCACCTAAACCGTTTACTAAGACAGCAGCTTGCTTCAAGGTTTTACGGTCGTATTGCTGTTTTAATTTATTGACAAGTTCTATCGCGATTCGCTCAGAAGACTGCATTGTTTCGATGCGGTAGCCAGGCTCTCCATGAATGCCAATTCCAAAGTACATTTCATCTTCTGCTAATTCATATTGCTGAGGAATGATGCCGATAGGAGAAGCGGGAGAAAAAGCAACACCTAACGTTTTAATTAAAGGAATCACTTGTTCACCCAATGCTTGGAGTTCATCCAACGATTTTCCTTCTGAAGCAGCGGCGCCAAGTATCTTATGAACAAAAACTGTACCAGCCACTCCGCGACGTCTTTTTTTGAATGTGCCGCTTTCGATAGAGCAATCATCGTCTACAATCACATGAGCAACGGACAAACCTTTTGCTATGGCCAAACGTTCTGCTTCGAGAAAGCTTGCTAAGTCCTTTTCAAAGTTCTTGATAATCAATAAGGTGCCGCATCCGTTGTATGTTTGTTCGATGGCTTGAAGAATTTCAGCACTGGCCGGCGGTTCAAAAATAGCGCCCATTATGGCACAATCCAACATATTTTCACCAATATAACCGACATGCGCTGGTTCATGACCGCAACCACCACCACTGATTAGAACTACTTTATTATCAGTAATTGATTTTTTTGTGACGATACCCGTTTTTGTTTGCCAGTTTAGTTTATCGTTATATGTATACGCAAGTCCGGCCAGCAATTGTTGGCGAATCTGTCTATTAGAATTGATCAATTGTTTCATTGAGCCTCTGCTCCTTTTCAGTAATATCTGTTTCTATTATACGCTGTCTTCTTGGTGAAAACTATAGTTTGATAAAAGAACGAAATGAAAGCGGACACATAAACTACTTTGTCCGTTGCAACTTTTTTTATAAACGAGTATTGTAAACGTATACAAAAGGAAAAAGCTTATCGAGCTCGTCCAACTTCGGCAGAAAACAGGAGGGAATATCATGAAAAAAATTATCAATCAAGCACAAAATGTCGTTCCAGAAATGGTTCAAGGATTTGTTCGTGCTCATCATGAAAAAATCCAGCAAGTACCAGAAACGTTTGTATTAAAACAAAAAGAAATTGGTAAACAAGTTGCTTTGATCAGCGGTGGTGGTAGCGGACACGAACCTGCTCATGCTGGTTTTGTTGGATCAGGGATGCTGCAAGCTGCTGTTTGCGGACAAGTTTTTACATCCCCAACCCCAGATCAAATTTTTGAAGGAATCAAAGCGGTTGATCAGGGACAAGGTGTTGTGATGGTCGTGAAAAATTATTCTGGTGACATCATGAATTTTGATATGGCGAAAGATCTAGCAGAGATGGAAGATATCAAAGTTGGGACAGTTGTTGTAGATGATGACATTGCGGTTGAAGATAGTACGTATACTCAAGGAAAACGCGGTGTGGCTGGTACGATTTTGGTTCATAAGATTCTTGGAGCTGCTGCACGTAAAGGAGCAACGGTGGAAGAATTAGTTGCTTTAGGTGAAAAAGTTGTTGAGAATTTAAAAACGATTGGCGTAGCTTTAACGGGTGCGACCGTTCCGGAAGTAGGCAAACCAGGTTTTGTTTTAGGGGATGATGAGATTGAATTTGGTGTAGGTATTCACGGAGAGCCTGGCTATAAACGAGAAAAAATCAAACCGTCTAAAGAGATGGCTGAAGAATTGATTTCTAAACTAAAAGCGGCATTTCAATGGAGCGAAGGTGACAAGTTTGCTATTTTAGTCAACGGGTTAGGTGGCACACCTTTGATGGAACAATATATTTTTTATGATGATGCAATGCGTTTGTTGGATGCAGAAGGTGTAGAAGTTTCATTTTCAAAAGTAGGTAATTATATGACATCTTTGGAAATGGCGGGGATTTCTGTAACATTGCTGAAAGTGGAAGAAGATTGGATAGAAGCGCTGAATGAAGTGGTTGATACAGTGGCTTGGTAAGGGCTGATATAGTTTGAAAAACGGAGGGGACTTTAATGTTTACTGTAGATAATTTAAAGAAAACACTAGACTTATTCAAAGAAAAAATCGACAAAAACAAAGACTATTTGAGTGAATTGGATACGCCGATCGGTGATGGCGATCATGGGAATAACATGGCTCGAGGAATGGAAGCTGTGAGTGAAAGTTTGCAGAGTAAAGATCCTGAAACGGTACAAGATATTTTCAAATTGACTGCAATGGCTTTGATCAGTAAAGTAGGCGGCGCTTCGGGTCCGCTTTATGGAACAGCGATGATGGAGATGGCTAAAGCTTCGGCTACAACTTCAGAGGTGTTACCGATTTTAGAAGCTGGTTTGGCGGGAATCGAAAAACGTGGAAATAGTCAGCCAGGTGAAAAAACAATGTTGGATGAATGGGCTCCGGCAATTGATGCAATTAGAAATGGCAAATTAACAGAAGCTTCACTCGAATCTGCTGTAGAAGCAACCAAAGATATCGCTGCAACGAAAGGGCGTGCCTCTTATGTAGGTGAACGTTCGATCGGTCATATTGATCCTGGTGCGATGTCTAGCATGTATTTCTTTCAATCATTAATGGAAGCAGGTGTATTCGATGAGTAATGGTGTAGTGATTGTGTCACATGTCAAAGAAATCGGCGAAGGGGTCGATCGTCTAATCAAAGAAGTGGCAAAAGATGTACCAATAACTGTTGCAGCAGGTCTGGAACAAGGAGAAGTCGGAACGTCATTTGAAAAAATCATGGATGCTTTTGAGAAAAATCCAGCACAGACTTTGCTAGCATTTTATGATTTGGGCAGTGCGAAAATGAATTTGGAAATGGCGATGGATATGACGGAAAAAGAAGTGTTACTGTTTGATACGGCTTTAGTAGAAAGCGCTTATACGGCAGCAGCTTTACTGCAAGTAGATACACCGATTGAAACCATAAAGGAGCAATTAGCCCCTTTAAAAATAAAATAAGAATAGGAGTTTGTAAACATGAGAAAAGCATTTATCAGTCCAACGAAATACGTTCAAGGTGAAGATGAGTTATTGAATTTAGGTTATTTTGTCACAACATTTGGGAAAAAAGCATTATTGATTGCACACGCAGATGATGTGAATCGAGTAAAAGACAAACTAGATAAAACTGCTGCAACTTTTGATATTTCTTTTGTAGAAAGTAATTTCCATGGAGAAGCATCACGAGTGGAAGTAGCTCGTCTGCAAAAAGTAGCCAAAGAAAATAATTGTGATTGTGTGATTGGTCTTGGCGGCGGTAAAGCAATCGATACAGCAAAATGTGTAGCCGAAGGTCATAACCTGATCATTGTACCAACGATCGTTGCGACAGATGCCCCAACGAGCCATTCAGCAGTTTTGTATACAGAAGACGGTCAATTTGATGATTATGCTTATTTCGTTCAAAGTCCAAGCGTGGTTTTAATTGATACAGTGGTTATTGCCAATGCGCCAACACGTTTCTTAGTTTCTGGGATGGGTGATGCGTTATCAACTTATTTTGAAGCAAGAGCGACGCATAATTCTTATTCTAACGTCAATGCTGGCCTGCCTTGTGGCGTGCGTGAAGGAGTCTGTCCACCAGCGAAAGGCACAAACACCGCGTTAGCATTAGCTAAATTATGTTATGAAACGATTTTAGAAGATGGGTTAAAAGCCAAAGAAGCCTCAGATAATAATGTAGTAACACCAGCATTGGAAAATATCATTGAAGCCAATATCTTACTTTCCGGTTTAGGTTTTGAAAGTGCGGGGCTTGCTGCGATTCATGCGATCCACGACGGCTTGACTGTTTTACATGATGCACATGGAGCAACACATGGTGAAAAAGTTGCTTTTAGTACGATTTGTCAGTTAGTTTTAGAAAATGCACCAAAAGCGGAGTTGTATGAAGTGTTAGATTTTGCTTTATCGATTGGGTTACCCGTTTGTTTAGCAGATTTAGGGGTGAAAGAAATTTCGGATGCAGAGCTTACAGAAGTCGCTGAGAAATCTTGTATTCCAGAAGAATCAATTCACTCAATGCCGTTTCCGATTACGATAGATCAAGTGAAAGCAGCAATTATTGTAGCTGATAAAATTGGTCAGGAATATAAAAATAAGAAATAATGCTATAAACACGTGACTGGGACAAAATTTATTCGAGTTTTATTAACATTATCCAAAATTCGAATAAATGGGTTAGGAAAGTCAGGAGTTTCAGCAATTTACTAAAAACCCCGCAATGCGTTTTATGCATTGTGGGGTTTTTAGTCCAATTGCTTGATTCCAAATGATTGTTTCATAACCTCATTTTGTTGTTAAAAAATCAAATACAAGAGCCAAACTGGAAAAAAAACACGTTATACGCTAACATATAAAAGAAAACGTATTGAGAAATTAGCGTATAAAATTGAGTATTTGACTATTTTCTTTATCTGTAGCAATAGAAAGGCGGTGAGCAGATGAAAGGTAAAATAAACCAGCTATTCCAATGGATGAAAGCACATAGTTTATTATTAAAATTGATTTTTCTTGGCTCTGTTTTGATCTTTGTAGCCAACCAAGTGACACATATTGTTCAAGGCATGACTTGGCAAGATGTATTTCATACGATGGGACAACAAAGTCGTTTTCGGATCATCGGAATGATTTTAGCAGGCTTAATCGGTGTTTTGCCGATGCTGTTATATGATCTAGTGGTGGTGAAGGTACTTGAAGAGCAAGGAAAGCCAAAAATGAATCGCTGGGAATGGTTTGTTTCTGCTTGGGTCACGAATACGATCAATAATCTTGCAGGTTTTGGCGGTGTAGTTGGAGCAACGCTGCGAGCTAATTTTTATGGGAAAGATGCACCGCGTAAAAAAGTTGTGGCAACTGTTTCTAAAGTAGCCTTGTTTATGATTTCTGGATTATCTATTCTAGCTTTTATAGCCTTTATCGATGTTTTTTTTATTCGTCCAGATAGCTCATTTAGAGAGTATTGGGTTTGGCTGCTTGCAGGAAGTTTGATTGCGCCAGCGTTGTTGTTATTTACTCAAATCAAAAAATATACACTGTTTAAAGATTTTTTCCCGAAAGGTATTTTTCTTTTGTTTGGCGCATCTTTAGGGCAGTGGCTGGGCGCAATGTTTGTTTTTTTAAGCGTAGGTGCTTTGATGAAAGTGGATGTTTCACTCATTTCGGTTTATCCAATGTTTGTGATTGCCACATTGATCGGGATGCTGACGATGGTGCCAGGTGGCATGGGAACCTTTGATGTGTTGATGATTTTAGGTTTGTCTCAGTTAGGCGTAGGCCAATCAACCGCAGTTGTCTGGCTGATTTATTATCGGTTGTTTTACTACGTATTGCCTTTTATTACGGGAATTATTTTATTTATTCATCAAACTGGAATCAAGATCAATCGATTTCTTGATAATTTGCCACGAATTTTTTCACAAAAAGCAGCACATTTTATTTTAGTGGCAGCTCTTTATTTTGCTGGGATCATGATGGTGTTACTATCAACGATCACGAATCTATCCAATGTGAGTCGCTTGTTTAAATTTTTATTGCCATTCTCTTTTGATTTCTTAGACCAAACATTCAATATGCTGATTGGATTTTTACTGTTGGGATTAGCTAGAGGCATCTCGATGAAAGTGAAAAAAGCGTATTGGCCAACGATTTGCTTATTGATTTTTGGCATTATCAATATGATTTCTAGAACATCATCGTGGCAGTTGATTCTTGTTTATTTAGTGATTCTTTCAGCTGTTTTTCTAGCGAGAAAAGAGTTTTATCGGGAAAAATTTGTTTATTCTTGGGGTGCTTTAGCAGTCGATGGGGTTTTATTTAGTTTCTTATTTATCATTTATGCTGTCGCAGGCTATTACAGTTCTCATCCAGATAAAACGGGCCCGCTGCCTCATATGTTTTTACTGTTTCCATCGGATGATGTTTGGTTTTCTGGTTTGATTGGATTAGGGATTTCAATGATTAGTCTGATCACGCTGTATCAATATTTGGCTGATACAGATAAGCGTTTAGGGGAAACGTTTCAGGAAGAACGTTTAACGACGTTGATCAACAAATATGGTGGAACGGAAGGCAGTCATCTGCTTTACTTAAAAAATTATGCTTATTTTTATTATCAGGAAAATAGCGAGGATAAAGTGCTATTCGCTTATCAAATCAAAGCGAATAAATGTTTTATTTTAGGAGACCCGATTGGAAATAAGCAAAAGTGGGTTCAAGCGACTTTGGCATTTATGGATGCGGCAGATTTGCTTGGGTATCAAGCCGCATTTTATCGAATAAGTGAAAGTTATACAATGATTTTGCATGATCTTGGGTTTAACTTTATGAAAGTTGGCGAAGCAGGGATCGTTGATTTTTCTAGTATGGATTCGACTCCAATTTCGTTGGCAACAAATAGTATGGAATTACAGCACTTAACCAATCTAGGTTATCGATTTACGATGTACCATGAACCTGTTTCTCAAGAGGTGTTTCAAGCGCTGGCAAGAGTGTCAGAAAACTGGCTAGGCACTCAGCGAGAACGGAATTTTGTGAGCGGCGGGTTTGATCAAGACTATTTACAGTTGAGTGATATTGGTATTTTACGGAATCCAGACCATGAAGTAATTGGCTTTATTAGCGCAAAACCGATCGTTGAAAATGACGAAGTTTCCTATGATTTATTACGTTATTGTGAAACAGCGCCAGAGCATGTCACAGATTTCTTGTTAACACATTTTATTGCTGACTATCAAAAACGAGGATATTCTTGCGTGAATTTGGGGACGGCGCCGTTGTCCAATGTTGGTGAAACAAAATATGCATTTTTAAATGAGCGCTTGATCAATATTTTTTATAAATATGGCGATCAAATATATGGATTCAAAGATGCGAGAAAAGAAAAAGAGCAATATGTGACTAACTGGGAACCTAGATATTTTGCTTATTCCAAACAGAGTAATGTTCTTTTTGCATTTATCCAGTTAGCGTTATTGATCGAACGTGGTAAAGGAAAAGGTGTTTCTTTGGTTGAAGAAGTACTGATCGTAACATAGAAGAATAAGGTGAGGTGAAACCAGAAAAAGGGTTGATCCTCACCTTTTTAAGTCCTAAGTACCACTAGTAAAATTATCGTAATAGCGTATAATATTTGTAAAAGGAGGTTTTTGAGATGAAACTTAGACAAGTAACCGTGAGAACTAAAGCAGAACTGGCAGTGGAGTTAGATAAGCAGACAGATGAGATTATTATTGAAGGCGATTTCAGTCAAATCATCGCAGAAATCAAAAAGGGACAATTAAATGATACGGAAACGATGGGATTTGCAGTTGGTAGCGGTGGTATTGGTATTTTGGCAGAGTACGGAGCCAGTAAGTTAATGGATATTTTTGATCCGACTACTAAAGAAGACAAAAAAATCCGCAAGCAGATCGAGCGTTTATACACGATCAAGCGTTTGACATCTGAATCATTTTTACTACATTTAAAACAGTTAGATTATTAAAAAATAGAAGAAGGCGGGAGAGCAGTTACTTTTTCTGTTTCTCGCTTTTTTATATAAAAAAGGGGAGCTTTAGCTATCTAAAATCAGTGGAGGAGAACCGCTTTTTTTAGGCAATTAGAGTCTGAAGGAAGGATAAAGTAAATTGAAAAAAACAAGAAAGATCATTATCGATACAGATCCTGGAATCGATGATGCTGTTGCGATTGCTGCTGCGTTATTTGATGAAAGGTTGGACATCAAGTTGTTCACTACAGTCGCAGGCAATGTCAGTGTGGATAAAGTGACGAAAAACTTACTTAAGCTACTCGCTTTCTGGAAGAAAGATATTCCTGTGGCGATCGGTTCTGATCGTCCTTTACTTCGTGAAGCGATCAATGCGAGTGATATTCACGGAAGCACAGGTATGGATGGATATGAATTTCCAGAATCAAAGTATGAATTACTAACAAAAAACCATGCAGTGATCGACATGTACAAAGTACTGATGGAGTCTAAGGAAAAAACGACGATTGTTGGGATCGGACCGTTAACGAATATTGCTCTCTTACTTAGAATGTATCCAGAGTGTGTGGAAAAAGTCGAAGAACTGATCATTATGGGTGGCTCTTTAGCCAGAGGTAATTATGGTGTCTTATCAGAGTTTAATATCGCTGCTGATCCAGAAGCCGCAAAAATCGTTTTCGAAAGCAAAATACCTTTAACGATGGTTGGGTTAGATGTTGGAGAAAAAGCACTGATTTTACCTAAAGAACGTGAGCAAATCCAGAAGATGAACAAAACAGGTGATATGATCGATCATTTGTTTAGTCACTATCGCGGTGGAAGTTTAGATACGGGCTTGAAGATGTATGATGGCTGTGCAATTGGGTATTTGTTGGCGCCTGAGATGTTTGAGGTAAAAGAGTCTTATGTTGGGATTGAAACGCAAGGAACGCTGACTGCTGGGGCGACATTGGTTGATTTAGATGGATATTTGGGCAAAGAGGCTAATTGTCGAGTTTGTGTGGATCTTGATGAAGAACAATTTAGGCAGTGGTTTTTAGAAGTGATTGGAAAATGTGGATGAACGCTACTGATGGGAAGGTAGGAAATTATGACTGAAAATAAGTTTAAAAATGCTACAAAGATAGATAATGCTAATTTAGTCAGAAATACGATGGCAGCGGATTCATCACAAAATGGCACTCCTGTTCCGTTTCAAAGTGGTTATTCTGAATATGAAGCTAAAAAACAAAGTCAAAGTAGCAGTGAAATCATTTTGTTTTACACTTTAGGTCTTCTTTTTTCTGTCTTAGCTTATTATTGGTTGATTAATTTTTCTGTTTTAAATGAAGAATGGCAAAATGAGGGAATTAAAGTAGCGATAGTCATATTTTCGATAGTGATAATCAGTTTTGTTTTATCTAAAATTCTGATTATATTTGGTATAAATGTAAAAAGAAGATTTTTAAATAGGTATAGTCATAAAAAGAGAATGTAACAAAAGTCGTTTAGGTTCGAGCAATTGGACTAAAAACCGTCCAATGCGTTTTATGCATTGGGCGGTTTTTAGGAAATTGCCGAAGAACCTGACTTTTTCACATTGTTTATTTGGATGTTACTTTCTGTTTTTTTAGAAATGTATTTGTAGACCCTGTGCATAGAGCATAAACGGTAGTTTATTCATTTTGAATATCAAAATATCCAATTTCTTCAATTGGTTTACCTTCAAAGTCAATTTCGTTTAGTTGAATCGTATAAACAGATGTTTTATCTAGTGCGCTTAGACTGAAAGAAGTCGTCACTTCACCAGTTTCAGTGTTATGCATTTCCGTAAAAATCTGATCATCAGTTTTAACACTATCTTTATAAAGTGTCACTGCTGGATAACTTTCTAATTGAAGAGGTGCAGTAAATTTAACAGTTGTTTGTAATGGATCATTACTCACTTTTATATCAGAGATATTACTCACATTGCTGATTTTGGTCTTCGCAGTTTGGGTCAATGGTTTGTAATCAATATCAAAACGCCAATCACCTTCATATTCCAAAGCGTTATCTACACCAAAAGGACTATTGGTTTTTGAAGCTTCCAGAAATGCTTGATCAAGTTCTTCCGCATCTTGCCAAACTAGTTTATAGATGTGAAGGGTTAATTTAGCATCCTCAGGAATTTTTTCCCGAGTAAATGTTGCTACGACGGAACCATAAAAAGTATCTCCTTCTATGCGAAAAGTAGATTGTGATGAAACACCGCCAAACATGTCTTCATCGCTATCATTAACAAACAGACCAAGCTCAATATGTTGAGCATTTGGCGCATTTTTAGTAAATATCCGATCAGGGGAACTTTGTTTTTTCAGTAACTCTTTTAGTTTTTCATCATCTAATTTAAATTGATAATCAAAAGCAAATTTTTTCTTTGTTGATACAAATTTTGTTAGTGTAATCTCACGCCCATTTTGTATACTAGTTAAATGAAGATCACTTGGTATATCGTTATTTTCTATCATAGCCACACCTGCATCTTGACTAATTCCTAAAGCATTTTTGATTGCTGTATTGCTTTGTGGGTTTATTATGACCATTAAGATTAATATTGCTACTATTGCAAGAGTAAATACAATTTGTTTCTTATATTTGATTTTCTTTTTATCTTGTTTGATTTTGTTGTGTAAGATATCTTCTCGATTCTGAACCAATGTTTTCATTACATCATTTGGAATTTCCTTTTCTTGTTTAATCATATCAATCTTCTTTTTACCCATTTTCTTCTCCCTCCAATAAAATTTTTAACTTCACTCTACCTCGTGCAAGTCTTGTTTTAACTGTGTTTTTAGATAGATTCAATTGTTCTGAAATTTCATTAATGCTAAATCCAGCATAATAGTGCAAAATGATTGGGAGCCTATATCTTTCTGGCAGTTTATTAAACTCTGATTCTAATTCAACCCTTTCGTAGTTGTTCTCTGTTGTGCTCATATAGCTTTCTTCAAATTCAAGCACTTCAACTCTCTTCTTTAAAATATCCTGAGCGATGTTGATCATTATTCTAAAAATCCAAGTATTGAATGCTGCTTCATTATGTATGTTGCTAATTTTTTGCCATGCGCGAATTTCAGTTTCTTGTAGACAATCAGCAACATCTTGATTATTTAAAAGCAATTTATAAGCAGAATTGTATAATACAACCTGATAGGCTTCACAAAGTTTTATAAACGCTTGAGCATCACCATTTTTTGCTTTTTTGACCAAACTTATTTGTAACCCCTTTTCCATAAATTTCTCCTTCCCGTTTATAGCTATTAGACTCTAATTTTGCCAAAAAGGTTTCATTGAAATTGATTTTTATTTGTTTTGTAGAAATTTACGATTAACAGTACAAAAAATCCATAAAAAGTGTTTGTCTAACGCTTTTTATGGAAATATATGAACTATTAATTAATGCTTATAAAAGCAATCAAAACTATAAAGTTATAATTAGTATGAGCTGAAATACTAATTATGTTTTTTCATTGCATATCATTATATAAATTTAGTTTGCATCATAAATACTTTTTTAAGTAAATCTGATTGATATAATTTGGTTATAATTGCTCCAGACATTAATGTTTTTCCAAGTATCATCATATCGTGCACCTGAATGCTGTGAAACACGTATATTACCATTCCCATCTTTTCTATTAACATAGGTAATATGGTTGATTTGGTATGTTCCTCTTGTGAAGTAAGCAAGAAAATCACCTGCTTTCGCATAACTATTTACTTGATTAGTTTGTCTATCACCAAAGGTTCTAGTTGGATAACCCTCTGCTGTCCAATACAATGCCCATGAATGTGCTAATCTCCAAGCAACAGTAGTATTAAAATTACCATCACAATACCATACTTGACCAGAGTCATTTCTTTTATTAACAGACATTAACCCGCTTCTTTCTAAAATTTGTGAAGCAAAATTTGTACAATCTCCATTGGTGTATTTAGGATATTGCATGCTATTATAACCCATAGCAAACTTCTTAGCATAGCTGTTCATTGCTGATAAATTTGGTTTTTTTCTGTTGAAAACAGCTGCTCTAGATCTATTTTTCTGAGAATTAATTTTATCTGCTTCTAAAAGTTGCATCATATTCTCTTGTTTAATACTTTCAAAAGTTCTTTGTAACAATTCGGTTCTATTATTTACAAATAAGTTATAGGACTCTGTATTTGTTGTTTGATCAGCTTGATAAGGGGCAATACGAGCCTGATAAACAGAAATATATTCATAAATCTCCTCTTTATTACTGAAGTCTAAAATAATTTCTTCCGAGATTATTTTATTTAAAATATCTAAGTATTCTAGATTAGTCGGGTCAACCACAATAGAATGAGAACTTAACTCATTAATAAGACTTTCTTCTGTCTCAGCAATTGTTTTCATCATGTAGCTATTGACATTTGACCTAGTTCCTTTTTTCTTTTGGATTTCTAATTGTTGGATAGTCTCGCTAATTGATTGGCCATCTTCAGCATTTGCTTCATTCCAATTATAAGACAACATTATACCTACTAGTAAAATAGTGAATAAGATTTTCTTCATTTTAAACTCCTCCTTTTTTCATTATATTATCATAAGGGAAAAGTTGTTTAAATATTAAATGTTACATACCTTTAAATATTACATACCATTTATCTGTATTTGATTTCTTCATAATCCACATATATCCCAATATTTTAGAATTTGGTGCAAAACTAGAATTCTTACCAGGATCATCTATTTTAAAATCTCCATACAATACAATATAATCTTTCAACTCATAGTCGTTAATGCTGTTTTCTTTCAAATAGTTTGTAATATCCTTAAGATATCTATTATAGTTAAAAGAAAGTTCTAACATTTCTCCACCTTTAAAGCCCTTAAAATCTTTTTTTACTGTATTAATTGCAGAATAAATTTCTTTTTTAGTAAATGATCCTGTATCCTCATCTATAGATATTTTAGCATTATCTGTAGTACCACTTTTTCCACAACTACATAAAAATACAATTAATATTACGAGCAGAAGCCATCTAATTACTTTCCTCATAGAATTCTCCTTAAATGTCCATTTTATCAATTGTAACAAAATATCAGAAATAATTAAATAGGTAGTTATTTCTGTTTATGGAGTAAGAAACGATAAAAAATTTTCTGTTATTTTATCTTATACATAAGGGAGCCATTTTTGATGTTATTTAATCAAGGAATGTAAGAATTCTTATTGCGAACAGACGTTTCTTTATGTATATTCAAATATGTAGGATAGAAATAATTAGCATGAAGATAAATAATAGAATTGGCACTTTCTGGTACGGCTACCAACCTGCTCCTTTCAATAATAAGTAGAAGTAGAGTTTCTTTGCCTTGCCTGTTGTAGACGATTGCAGTCACATCTGTAACCGTCTTTTTTTGTTTTCTATCCTATAAATTTTGAGAAAAAGAAAAACAGGCACTTAGGCACTTCGTCATTGGCACCAACCAAAAGATGAAGCCTTAAAGGGAAAGCCATAACTCTCCATCTAAGTTGCCTGATTACTAGAACTGTAGCACTAGCTTCTTTATTTCACCTGATTTTTGTAAGAATTTCTAGACAGTTTTTGAAATTTTTCCGAAATCGGTGAAAGAATCTTGTTACAGGCTTATAATCAGATCAACGGTAGAGGCGGTAATCTCTATCGTTTTTTCTTTTTCTCATTTACTTTCAATCAAAAAAATCACTAAAAAAGGAGAAGTTACTAATGAAAAATTCCGCTGTATGTATCAAAGCTGTTCTTTATCAAGAAGTCATCAATCTGAGAGAGACCTTTAAACGGTTGGCTTCTTAGCAAGAACCACTGACAACAGCTGAAAAGCAATTAAACAGTGTCAGCTGGAACCAAGTAATAGCAAATATCTCAGAAGAAAAGAAGTCTGTATAACAAAAAAATAAAGGAGCTTCATAACAAAGCTCCTTCACAAAATATCAAATTAACGTTTTCTACGTTTACGTTTATTAGGTTTTACTAATGTCAGTTTTGGTTTGTTCGTGAATCGTACATAAACAACAAACCCACCAATACAAACAATAAACAGAATCACACCAAGTACAAAACCTTCTGGCATATAGACAAATTCAATCGTATGTTCACCTTGTGTTACAGGAACGCTAACAAAGGCTTTTTTAAAGGCTTTGACGGGTACTTTTTTCCCATCTACATAGGCTTTCCAACCTTTGTCATAAGGGATTGTTGTCAAGAGAACTTGATCTTTGTCAGCGGTCACGGTACCAATTGCTTTACGTCCTTTAGCCGTTAAATCAGCACCTTTATCTTGAATTGCCTGAACGGAACGTTCAAAGGCTTTTGTATCTAAGCCGACCACTTTGGGCTCCATAAAGCTGACTGCAGTTGTTCCATAGAAACTCACCGTAAATGTAACGCTAGTCGGTTTATCATAATAGCCGATATTATAATATTGCCCGGTGATATTGATTTGTGATTTTTGACTAGTTCCATTCACAGATATTGTTGCAGACGAACTTTCTAATTGCCCAAAATCCGTTGGGAACAGGCTAAGATAAGCTTGTGTATTTGCAGGTACATCGACTGTCCAAGTAATATCTTTTGCGACATTGTTTTGTAGTTCCCGATAGGTCACTGAATTCGCATTTTGTTCGATTTTTACATTCTTTTTATCAATGATTGTTGGTTGATAAAATGTGAAGTAATTTTCTTTTTGTCCAGACAGCGCATTGAATAATTTAGTTTGGCTACTTAAATTATCATTAGCTGGTTGTTTGACTTTGTAGATATCTGTATCTGCTAAAAAGCCTAACGGTAAGGCATTGCTATTTTCATATAGTGAAAATTTGTTCGCTTTATCTGTTGGGAAAAAGCCAAATTTTAATGGATCACTCTCAGAAATATTGTATTTGATTCCGACTAGAGAATCCATCAATAGCGTATTGTTTGGATAACGAATGTTTAATCCTGTTCCTCTAGAGCGGAAGCCTAATTCATTCAAATAAGAAGAAGAATGACGATTTCGAATCGAAGAAAACAGGCTGACTCCGCTATAGCCGTAGTTGATACTGTCATTAGAAGAAACTGGATTTAAGTTCTCTAAACGGTAAAAGGTATCATTGTCTTTTTTAGTCTTATCAACGAGTTTTTTGATCGATGGGTAAGGCTCAGAGTAAAGACTGCGGGAAGCATAGTTCCAGTCGTTTAAAATGCCTTTTAACATCGTATTTGTATTGATGAACGCTTCAGTCGAAACAAGTAGCAACAGAAGGATGATCAAATAATGCATCGGAATTTTTTTCAATTGATAAAAAACGATCCCCGCTAGGTACAGCAGTAAAAATAAAATCGTGATAATAAACGCTGATATCGGAATATAGTCATAGCTTGTTGCGCCTTTTGTCCCTTCAGCTAAAGCAAAGACTGCAATCAACATAATCGTGGAACCCGCTAACAAACCTAAATCATCTAGTTTAAATTTCTCAAACCCGTAACCTGCCAACAGAACAACTAAGAAAGAAAATAAGAAGCTGTAGCGGAACAAGAACATATTTGGCGCGTGCATACCGTGCCAAAATAGATTTAACGGGGTGATATAAAAACTAGCGATCAAAATAAGAAATAGACTACCGAATAAGAACTTGTTTTTCCGCGGAATTTCTCTTGTGACAAAATAAAAGACACAGAAAATCAAGGGAAGTAGCCCAACATAGATAAACGGGATCGAGCCATATTTTGTTGTATCATAGACACCGACCATATTTTTCATCACGATATCCCAAAAAGCGGTCGCTTCGGTTTTAAACTGAGTTACTTCAGATAAAGTTTCACCATTTGCCCGTAAATCAAGGACAGCTGGCAACACCAAGATCATCGAAGCGCCACCTGCTAAAAGGGAGGTGATCCCATAAGGTAGGATTCGCTTTTTGTAAATCTTCCAGTTTGTCAACATTCGGGCGATAAAGTATAGGAAAGAGAAAACACCAATCATAAAGCCCATATAGAAATTGGAAATAAATAATAGCAAGTAACTGACAAATAACAGTGTCGGTTTTCGTTCATCCATCAAGCGATGAATTCCTAGAATAACCAGTGGGAGGTAAGTAAAGGCATCTAGCCACATAATAATTTCTGAGTGAGCTGTAGCAAACGACATCAAAGCATAAGGAACACTAAGCATAACATGGCCCCATTTTGGTATCTTGTAAGTATTTCTAGCAAAGACCCAAAAAGCCAATCCAGCTGAACCGATTTTCAATAAAGTGATCAAGTATAGCGCATCAGGGATGTTCTGATTTTTAAAGAAAATGACGAGCGGTGTAAATAGTCCACCCAGATAATAAGAAATCAGCGAGAGATAGTTTAGCCCGAGGGAGGCATTCCAAGTATAGAAAATGCTTTGCTTTCCATGGAGCACATTATTAAAACTAGCATGAAAGTTGGAAAATTGTGAAAAAGAATCACTCGCCATCACACTACGGCTGCTGCCAGGATAAATGCCTAAACTTAAATAAACAATGACCATCACAAAAAAAGGAATGAAAAAACTAGCGGTCATATAAGGCCAGTTTTCTTTGATAAATGCTTGTATTTTTTTCTTCATAATCAACCTCACAACGTAATAAATAGAATATATATAGTTTAGCATATCCACTGAAAAATTGATTGTCAGAAAGAAAAAATTAAAGAAAATCGAAAGGTTTCGATAGGGATAAATTGGGAAAACTCTTTAATTGGTTGTTTCTACAATAACATGTGTATAATAGATAATATAAAACAAGATTAAGGAAAGTAAGGGATCATCATGTGTACAGGTATTCATTTGACATCACTAGAAGGAAACAATTATTTAGGAAGAACGCAAGAATATAATATCGATTTTGATTATGTAGGTGTTCAAATTCCTGCGAAAATGGAAATCACAGAGAGTATTGAAAAGTGGCAGACTGTTTATTCCGTATTAGGTATAGGAGTAAAAGAAGGGAAAAATACAGCTGGTCAAAGTGTGATAGATGGTGTTAACCAATTTGAGCTTGTTGGGATTACACAATATTTTGCAGAATTTAATCGATACTCAACGGTACAAGAAATTAAGCAAGCTGGTAAGTTTCCACTAGTAGCTGAGCAGTTTGTTTTTTGGGTGCTTGCTAATTGTAAGGATACACAAGAAATTGAAGAAAAGATTTCTTGTGTAGCGATAGCAGATCTTTCCACAAATGGTAAAGCACCTGGCTTGCCGCAACATTTTATGTTCACCGATGCTACTGGTAGAACGATTGTTGTTGAACCTTCGCAAAAATTAGGCTTTGATGTTTACGAAAATCCAATTGGTGTGATGACTAACAGTCCTAAGTTTGACTGGCATATGACAAATTTGGAGAATTATACAGGGTTATCTGATGTAAATGCTAAAGATACGTCGTTTCAAGAAAAGAATGTTCTTTCAGCTGGAAAAGGTTCTGGATTACATGGTCTTCCTGGAGACTATACAGCAACATCACGCTTTGTTCGAGCATCGTATTTATTGAAATTTAGTGATCCTGTTGGGGATAAAGAGATTATCAACAAAGGTTTTCACATTTTATCCACATCTGATATTGTCAAAGGTGTAATCAAATTAAATGAACCAGAAGGTCAAGATCGGCAATATACACAATATACTTCGATTTATGATTTAAATCAGAGACAGATGTATGTGAAGATGTATGAGAATTTTACGATTCAAATTATTCGTTTTGATGAAGCTGCAGGAAATGCCGATCAAATCACGATGTATGAGCTAGTGAAAACGCCACAATATAAGGTTTTAAATTAAAAAAAGCCTAAGATTCGCGAGTAGAAATCTCTGCGAATCTTAGGCTTTTTCTAAATCCATTGCCTGATTTTCTCATATCCTTGCCCAACATCAGCTAATGAATGAGTATCCGATCCATAAACCAAAGGAATCCCCATTTTGTTAGCTTTTTCAGTTATCCACACCTGTGGATAACTCTGTTGATAACCTTGTTTATAAAATCCAGCTGTGTTCAAATCTAAGCTGTATTTTTCCTGTTGCACGCCAGTTAAAAGGGTGTGGACAAGTGCTTTGTTTTCATCAGAATAAGTTATCTTCTCATCAAAAGAACGTTCGAATTTTTGGCACAAAGAGATATGTCCTAAGCGAGTCGGTTTAAAAGGACCTAAATCGGCGTTTAAAGAGGCTAAAACCTTTTGATAGTAACTATTCTGAGCCTTTTCAAAGCTGCCTAAATAATCAACGACACCTGTTTTATATTCTTCATAAGAGTAGTCAATCCCACGCAATCCGCCTTCTCCTTCAAGAAAGTGCACAGATAACACGCCATCGTCTGTTTGGGACCCGTATTCAGATAAGAAATCACGCGTCCAACTTTCAAATTCCGAAAAATAATCCAATTCAAAGCCAATGTGGATAATTATGTCAGCAGCGTATTTTTTCCGCAAGGCACTCATTTTTTTAAAATAGTTATCCACATCATTCAAAGCCATTGATGCGGTTGTCCACACTTTGGGCTCTCCAGCGGCTATTTTTTCTATGCCTGTGGGTAACGGTGCATGCTCTGTGATGCTGTATTCTTTAAATCCAAGGCTGATTGCACGCTGAATCAGTAACTCTGTGTCCTCGACTTTTCCATGTGGACAAAATTCTGTATGGGTGTGGCCATCGCGTTTCATGAGAAAACCTCCTTTGAATTGTGTATAACTTTATATTTATAAATAGTTTATCAAAATGAATTCTAATTGTATATCTGGAGTGAATTTTATTGTTCATAAAATAAGTAGCAGAGTTAAAATAAGCACATGAAATGCCGCTTCTTTTTTGTATAATAAAAGAATGAGAAAACGTTGATTTATCAGGACTCTACAAAACATAGACTATATAATCTCTTTGTCTACAAAGACAAGGTAGTGTAATGAATCTTATTATTATAAATTATAATCAGAAAGGAGCTTGGATAGTGGAATTAAAGACACAGTTAAAAAAATAAAGATTTAGCAGAAAAATTGAATGTTTCAGATAAAACGATTTCTAAATGGAGGAAAAGAGTATCAAAATAGTGAGGAGTTACAAATTCCAGATCCCTATGAAGATATATGGGTTTTAGATGATCCTTTTGGTGAAGGAAGCTGAATTTTTCCGGAGGTCAAGCACCTGAAGGGAGAAATTATGCGTTAGTGCAGCACAAAGGACTCTATGTGCGCTGGATATCGTTTGTTTCTTGGGAGTCTATTCCAGGGATGTATAGAAATATAATGCATAAAGAATATGTAAAAATTCCTTAGAGGCATCTGACCCTAAGGAATTTTTTTATGTTTTATTAGTTATTTTCGATACTGTCCGTCGCCATAAACAATATATTTCGTAGAAGTAAGTTCCTCTAGGCCCATCGGACCGCGTGCATGAAGTTTTTGCGTACTGATTCCGATCTCAGCGCCAAAGCCAAAAACAAAACCATCCGTAAAACGTGTGGACGCATTAGCATAAACAGCCGCTGCATCAACTTGTTGTAAAAATTGTTGTGTAGCAAAGTAATTATCGCTAATGATACTTTCCGAATGTTTCGTATTGTAACGATTGATGTGCTGAATGGCTTCATCTAAGGAGTCCACGACTTTTACCGCTAAAATATAGTCATTAAATTCAGTTGCCCAATCTTCCTCGGTTGCTGGAATTGCTTGTTCAAAAATGGCTAATGCTCGTTCATCTGCACGCAATTCCACATTGTATTCGTTCAGCGCTTTTTCGATAACAGGTAGGAAATCTGCTGCAACTTCTTGATGGATCAATAATGTTTCTGCTGAATTACAAACAGAAGGACGTTGGCATTTGGCATTGACGATGATAGTTGTTGCCATCTCTAATTGTGCGTCTTTATCAATATATATGTGGCAATTGCCAGTTCCTGTTTCGATTACTGGAACGGTTGCAGTTGTTAACACTGTTTTAATCAAGTTAGCGCCGCCGCGAGGGATCAAAACATCTAGATAATCATTTAATTTCATCAATTGTTGAGCAGTTTCTCTAGAAGTATCATTCACGAATTGGATTGCAAAAGGAGATGCACCTTTTTGTTCTAATGCTTGTTGTAAAACAGTTACTAAGATTTGATTTGAATGAAAAGCTTCTTTGCCACCGCGTAAAATCACAGCGTTACCCGTTTTAAAACAAAGACTTGCCGCATCTGTCGTCACATTGGGACGTGATTCATAGATGATACCAATCACGCCTAGTGGCACACGTTGTTTGCCGATCATCAAACCATCTTCATTTTTCCACATCTTATCGACTTCACCGATTGGATCAGGTAAAGTTGCAACTTGGCGGATTCCGTCAGCCATTTCTTTAATACGTTCGTCTGTTAAACGTAAGCGATCCAGCATGGTGTCAGTAATGCCATTTTCGTTGGCTGCGGCTAAATCTTTTTGATTTTCAGTCAAGATTTTAGTTGTATTTTTTTCTAGTTCATCCGCCATGTGCAGTAACAAATCATTTTTTGTTTTTGTATCCATCAAACCTAGTTGATAGGCGGTTTCTTTAGCTTGTTTGCCAAGTTTTGTTAAATCGGTCATGAAGCGTTCCTCCTTTTTTGAATTAAATAAATAATGTCCCGATCATCTCACCGTCTAAAATATCAAAAATAATCTTTGGTTGCTGACCATTAGCTAAAACCATCGCACCATTATGTTCTAAAACCCGTTCTGCGGCTTTTAATTTACTGTACATTCCGCCCGTTCCAAAGCGACTGCCTTTACCTCCTGCTACTTGTAAAAGCTCGTCGTTGATTTCATTGATTTCAGAGAACAGGGTGGCGTCTTTATTGATATTCGGATTGTCAGAGAAAAAACCATCAATATCAGAAAGCATGATCAGCGCATCTGCTTGAATCAATTGGGCTACAATCGCCGATAGTTGGTCATTATCACCAAATTTTGTCAGATGGTCCAATTCGTCAATAGCCACGGTATCATTTTCATTAATGACAGGAATGATCCCCATTTGCAGGAGTTGTTCTATTGTGTTGGTTACATTTTTACGGCTCTCAGGGTATTCGATCACATCTCTGGTCAATAAAAGCTGAGCAATTTGCTGATTGTAAGTCAAAAAGCGTTGGTTATAAATATTCATCAATTCGGCTTGTCCGACTGCTGCAACTGCTTGTTGTTCTGGAATGGTTGGGGGTCGTTTGTCCATGTTTAATTTATTTAAACCTACACCAATCGCGCCAGATGAAACTAAGATGATCTCTTTGTCTTGGTTACGCAAATCGGATAAGGTAAATGCCAATTGATCGATGGCGCTTAAATTGATATTTCCATTGGGGTAAATCAAGGTACTTGTCCCAACTTTGATGACGATTCGTTTTGCTGCTTTTAATTGTTTTCGCATGGTTGACCTCACTTATTTCCTAACTTTTCCAGTTTATTTTAGATAAGGCTATTATCTAGTCTTTTCCGTTTATTTGCAAGAAAGCTTGGACAAAAATTTGGCTTTTGTCCAAGCTTAGATTTTATTCTTCTATTTTACAGTTTTATGCGTCTTTTGTCTCTAAATCATGAACAAATAATCCACTTAACAATTTAGGTTCAAACCAAGTTGATTTTGGCGGCATGATTTTGCCTGCGTCTGCAACATTTAATAAATCATCCATCGTTGTTGGATAAACAGCGAAAGCTACTGTCCACTTGCTGCTATCAACTAATTGTTCTAATTCCTGCATGCCTCTAATTCCGCCAACAAAATCGATCCGTTTATCTGTGCGAACATCTTGAATGTCAAAAATAGCTGCAAATACATGATTTTGCAGTAATGAAACATCTAAGCCATCAACTGGATCATCAGATAAGATCGTATCTTTCGCAGTCAGATGAAACCACTGACCGTCCAAATACATGCCGAAAGTTTTTGCTTGAGTTGGTTTTCCAGTGTCTGTTTTTATGACTGTGAAATTCTTTTCCAAACGTTCAAAGAAATCTGTTTCGATTGGTACATTCAAGACCCGATTATAATCTAAAATTTCCAGTTCTTCTTTTGGAAAAATCACGGATAAGAAGTAGTTGAATTCAGCTGTGTCAGCTGCATTAGGTCGAGCTGCTTTTTTCTTTTGTCCAACTTTTACCGCTGATTCTGTTCGGTGATGACCGTCTGCGATATATAAAGCGGGCACATCTTGAGCAAAAGTCGCAACTAGCTGTTTGATTACTTCTGGTTGATCAACAAGCCAAACACGGTGAGTAACTTCATGAAAACTAGTGAAATCGTAGACTGGTTCATGTGATTTTTTCCAATTATCCATCAACGTTTGAATCTGTTCATTTTTACGGTACGTTAGGAAAATCGGGCTAGTATTCGCATCACATGCTTCAATATGATGGATACGATCGACTTCTTTTTCTGGTCGGGTAAATTCATGTTTTTTGATTTTACCTGCTGTGTAATCAGTGATCGATGTACAAGTCACAAGACCTGTTTGAGCGCGTCCATTCATAGTTAGTTCATAAAGATATAACAGCGGTTGGTCATCTTGAATCAGCCATTGTTTTTGTAAGAAGCTTTGTAAATTATTCGCAGCTTTTTCGTACACTTGATCATCGTAAGGCGAAAGTGTCTCAGGTAAATCAATTTCAGCTTTATCAATATGCAGGTAGGAATGAGGATTATTTTCGCCTAGTTCACGTGCTTCTGCAGAATTTAAAACATCATAAGGCAATGTGGCGATCTTTTCGCTAAACTCAGCTGCTGGTCGAATGCTTTTAAAAGGATGAATCATAACCATTAATAACTCACCGCCTCTGTATTTTTAATTGTGCGTACTCGAATGATGTTTTCTGCCGCTTGAATTTTTTTAGCTGCGGCATTGATTTTGGCTTCGTCCGTTTCAGAAATATCAACGATCGTATAGGCGTAATCGTCACGACTGCGGTTGATCATTGTCTCGATATTGATATCCAAGTTTGCAATACCAGTTGAGATTTGGCCTAACATATTTGGAACGTTTCTGTGTACAATTGTGAAACGGAATGGTGAATTGAAGGCCATTTCAACTGTTGGAAAATTGACAGAGCGTTTGATATTGCCTGTTTCTAGGAATTTTTTTAGTGTACGAGCAGCCATTTTTGCACAATTGATTTCAGCTTCTTCTGTTGATGCACCTAAATGAGGGAGCACTAAGATTTTTTCGTTGTGCAATAAACGTTCATCGGCAAAATCTGTTACAAAATTACTGATTTCTCCTTGAGCCAGAGCGTCTATTACGGCTTGTGTTTCAACTAATTCACCACGAGCAAAGTTAAGCAAAACAGCATTCTCTTTCATTAATGCCAGTTGTTCTTTGCCAATCAAATGATGGGTATTTTCAGATAAAGGAACGTGAACAGTGACGAAATCGCAGGTTTTTAAGACTTCTTCCATACTTTGCGCTCGTTTGACCCGACGTGAGATACTCCAAGCCGTATCGACTGAGACAAAAGGATCAAAGCCTGTAACTTCCATACCTAAACGATAGGCATCATTGGCAACCATCGCACCGATCGCTCCAAGACCGATCACACCTAATTTTTTTCCTTCTAATTCTGTGCCGGCAAACTGTTTTTTCTGTGCTTCAGCTTGTTCTTCAGCGTCAGTGCCTGTTAATGTTTGAACCCAGTTAGAGCCTTTTAAGATTGGGCGAACAGATAGAAGTAGGCAAGCGATTACTAGCTCTTTTACAGCATTCGCATTGGCACCTGGTGTATTAAACACAACGATGCCGTCTTCCGTACATTGTTTAACAGGAACATTATTCGTACCAGCACCCGCACGAGCAACGGCTAAAACAGAAGCAGGAAAAGCATAGTCATGGAGTTTTTCACTGCGTAAAATGATGCCGGCTGGTGTTTCCGTTTTATTGATCGTAAAATTTTCTTCGTTAAAACGAGCTAAACCAACTGGTGCAATTGCATTGAATGTTTTAATATCATACATCTATTTTGTTCCTCCATTTTCTGCTTCGAATTTTTTCATCAAATCAACTAAAGCTGCAACACCAGCTTTTGGAAAGGCATTGTATAAACTTGCACGCATACCGCCTACAGAACGGTGACCTTTTAAATTTTCAAAACCTGCTGCTAGGGCTTCTTGGTTGAATTTTTTATCTAATTCATCATTTCCAGTAATAAAAGGAATATTGTTGATTGAACGGTCTTTTGGATTAACAGGTGAAGAAAATAGGTCAGATGAGTCGATCTCATCATATAAAATAGCTGCTTTTTCTTTATTTTGTTTTTCCATTTGACTAACGCCGCCTTGTTCTTTGATCCATTCAAAGACAAGTTTAGCCATGTAAATGCTGTAGGTCGGCGGTGTGTTGTACATTGAGCCGTTTTTCGCGTGGATATCATAATCCAGCATAGCGCTAAGAACATCTGCTTGACCGATTAGATCATCACGAACGATGACAACCGTCAATCCTGCAGGGCCAATGTTTTTTTGTGCTCCAGCATAAATCAAGCCAAAATCAGCGACATTATAATCGATCGATAGAATATTTGACGACATATCAGCTACAATCGGTACGTCACCTGTATCAGGTAAATCATAAATCGTTGTACCTTCTATCGTATTATTGGTCGTAATGTGGACATAGGCTGCATCTTGAGGAATATCTTCTTTATTGATTTCGGGAATATAGGTGAAATTCTTGTCTTCGCTTGAAGCAATCACTTCAACATCGATATTACCTAGTTTTTTCGCTTCACTAATTGCTTTTTTCGCCCAAGAACCAGTGTTGACATATAACGCTTTTTTATTCTGTGCTAAATTCAACGGAACCATCGTAAATTGCATACTAGCACCGCCTTGTAAAAAGAGCACTTTATAGTTATCAGGAATATTCATCAATTCTCTGAGTAAGGTTTCGGCATTTTCAATGATCGTTTCAAAAAGGGAGGAACGATGACTCAACTCCATCACGGACATGCCGCTGTTCTCGTAATTCACCAATTCGGATTGTGCTTTTTCCAATACACTTTTAGGTAAAACGGCGGGACCAGCTGAAAAATTGTAAACAGTTTTCATACATCTATCTCTCCTTCGATATGATCATTCATCTACTATTGTATAGTAAATGTGAAAACCATTATAACAGAAAGCTTAAATTAAAAAAAGATTAAAAGTAAATTTCGTAAAATTTTTCACAGAGATTTTCATTTTGAGTTAAACAAACATGTTTATAAATCGATAAACATGTTCACATTTGACTGAAAGCGCTTTTTCTCGGCGTTTTTTTCTACTATAATACGTCATGAAGAGACATCGGCCGAATCGTTCTTCTAGTGTAAATTTTGAAGTGTATAACTCATTAGTAATTCAAATTGAATTAGAACCGTACCAAAAAATAGTTGGGGATAAAAATCTTGATGGGAGCTTGGAGAGTAGGTATTTGTACTGATAGAAAGCGTAGAAAGTTTGCTAATAGCAGACTGATCACTGCCGACAAAGCAGATGCTTTCTAACTCATTCGTTTGAGCGATTTCTGCGAGTTCAAACATCCTACCAGTATTACCGGAATTACTGATGAAAATCAGTAATACATCATCCTTATGACTTTCTCTTAAAAATTCTAAGTGACTATTAGAAGTAGCTCTAAATCCGTAAAGATTCAGGTATTCAGAAAAGTAATTCGCTAAATTTTGTGAAAAACCAGAACCTAAAATCATGATGTTTTTACCCTGATATTTTTTCAAAAGTGTCAAAAAATGATCGCCATATGCTTTAATCACATCATGTTTTTCCAGACGTTCTTGGCTGAGATTGAATTCACTAATGTAAAAAACAAGTTCACTGTACCCTGTAAAATTCATTTTTTTCGCCATATTGATGATCGTTGCAGTTGAAACAAAGCTTTGTTTAGCAATTTCTCGGATACCCAAATTTTTTAATTCCAGACGATGGTCGGTCATATACCGTAAAATTTGGATTTCGGTTTTATTCAATTGGTATTTTTCAGCAAGACTATCAATGTTCACTTGAATCACCCTTAAAATCAATTTAGTTAGGAGTATTATAACATGACAGAACAAGAATATATCAATGATCCCTGGGCAAGAGTTAAAACTAGAAATAATTTAAATGGCGATGAGGTTGTTTCTGCTTTGCAAAAGTCTATTCGTCGTGGAAATGAACGTGCAGCGTGTGATTTTGCTTATGAAATGTATATCACGTCTCCGCAGTTTGAAGAAAAATTATGGCGCAGATTACTAGCAATTTCGGTAGAAGATATTGGGATGGGCAATGATCAAGCTGCGATAATGGTCAATAATTTAAATCAAATGCGTAAAGAGTTTCAATACAATGAATCTGATCGCGCGATGTTCTTTTTCCATGCGATCCGCTATTTATGCAATTCTGAAAAAGACCGTTCTTCCGATTTATTAAAAAATATCGTGATCAAAAGTTTTGCGATGGGACATGTGCCGGAAATTCCAGATATCGCTTTGGATAAGCATACAACGCGCGGTAAAGAGATGGGCCGTGACTCAAAACATTTCTTGAATGAAGCTAGTCTCGTTATTCCGCAAGCTGAAGTAACCAATAACTACAAAGAAGAATATGCAAAAATCATTGACCGTTATGACCCGAATGAAGTCGTTGAATCGGCTTTTGAATTTAATTCTTGGCAAGTTTAAGGAGGAGCTTCTGATGAATAACTCTGCAAGTGATAAAGGATCTGTTGTAAATCGATTAAATGATATTTTAAGCCCGTTTGCAAATAAAATTGGCAATCAGCGGCATCTTAAGGCGGTTTCTACTGGAATGATGTTTGGATTACCGTTTATTGTGATTGGTTCTTTTTTCTTGATATTTGCCAATCCGCCCATCAATATAGATCAGTATGATCCAGCTCATGCTGGGATGTTTATGAAATTTTTGGCTGCGTGGAAAGAATTTGCTGTTGCTAATTATGATGTGATTACGGCGCCTTATAATTTGACGATGGGGATCATTGGTTTGATCAGCGTTTTTGGAATCGCTTATTCACTATCAAATGAGTATAAACTAAATGCTGCTATGAATGGTATGGTCAGTATGGTGACGTACTTATTGGTTTGTACACCAGTTAAGGATGGTACGATTTCTCTAGCATATTTAGGGACAAATGGGCTGTTTGTAGCAATTATTTTAGGACTGCTAGTTGTTGAAGTCAGCCGTTTCTTTGAAGTGAAAAACATTAAGATTTCACTGCCGGATACGGTACCGCCGATGGTCGTGACGTTCATTAATACATTAATTCCTTTGTTGACGAATATTGTTTTATTTTATGGATTAAACTTGGTGTTTCTAGGTTTGATCGATCAATCGTTTCCTGATGCAGTTATGTCAGTGCTAACGCCGGCTGTGAATATTGCTGGGAGTTTAGGTGGCTTGTTATTGATCGTGACACTAGGAAATGTTCTCTGGTTGTTTGGTATCAATGGTTCGTCGATCATTTTTCCAATTGTCTTTACATTAGGTGTAGCTCAAACAGGACTGAATGCAGAACAAGCTGCCGCAGGTGAAGCAATGACACATTTGATGAACTTGCAGATGTTTCGGATTTCTGTTTTAGGCGGCGCTGGAAATACGTTAGGTTTAGTTATTTTGATGATGTTTAGTAAAGTACCGCAATACCGAACGATCGGTAAACTATCTTTTGTACCAGGAATTTGTTCTATCAATGAGCCAGTTATTTTTGGGTTACCAATTGTGTTTAATCCTATTTTAGGGATTCCGTTTTTGATCATGCCGGTTATTTCACTGTTTTTAACCTACTTTGCGCAAAAAATAGGGATGATTTCACTAGGATTTATTGTTGATCCGTCTTTCACACCGTTTTTTGCTCAAGCATATTTGGCGACGATGGACTGGCGTAATATTGTTTTCTACATTTTCTTAGTGGTTTTGAGTATTTTTGTTTATTATCCATTCTTTAAAGTTTTTGAGAAAAATCAAACGAAATTAGTGGATGAAGTGCTGTAGGAATTTAAAGAAAAAGTTATTTTTTAATAAAAAAGGACGTCTATTGCATAATTTATGTTATAGGCGTTTTTTAGTTGGGTGGAGGATTTTACTTTTCTTGTGAACGTGGTAGACTACCTACATAACAAACCGTTTTAAAGGAGATCAAGTAATGTCTAAATTAAAAGAATTAGCTCGCAATTGCTTGCAAGTGGCACCTTTTATTCTATCGAATACAATTATTTTTATCCCTTATTTTTTATTTCTGAGTTTAAGTGATGGTGCGACTTTAGAGAGAGTCTTACCGTTCGTTCTTTTTTATACATTCCGAATGACTGGGATATTCTTGTTAAAAAGCTTCAAATTGGCGTTAACGAGTTTTAATGTGCTGATTATTTCCATTCTGATTGGAGGCGCAGGCTGTTTGATTGGGATGCTAGGACAATTTTACTTTCCAGCGTATCTATTTTCGGCTGTTTTAATAGGACTTAGCGCATCGTGGCTGCCAGCAGCTAATACCACCGTTAATTATCATGAGAAACGACAAGGTTATTCCGCTTTGACGGGTAGAAAATATCTGTTTATCCTATTGCTATTAGGCGGCGTAATCGCCTCATTGATGCTGACGAAGGAGTTGCGAATCCCTTTGGTTTTAGGAGAATATACCTTGTTGTATATAGCGGCCTATCATACCGTTACTCATTATCCTGACTACGAAATTGATTTTAATGAAGTCGACAAACAGGTGATATCGATCAAAGAGTTCTTTTTATTTTTGTTTTTCTTTGTATTGTTGTTATTTATTCGTTCGGCTCGACTGTTGTTTGATCCACAGCTTTTGGATGTTGGAATTATTGGCTTTTCTGTGTTATTTGTGATCACTGCTTGGTATTTGAATCGCCAAAGGAAAATGTGGAAGCTTCCTTTGTGGTTGAATTTGCTAACGTTTGCTAATGGGATGTGTATGAATTTTCTACTGCTTTTTGGCACATTTTATGTTTCGCTACGTTTAGGAATAGATCGTCTTACTGCGAATTTGTATGTTCCGTATATTTTAGGGATCATTGGATCAGCAGTTGTTATTAAATTTTTATATCGACTGTTGCCTAAAGTAGATGTTAGAATCATCCATCTTGGAGGATTTATCTTCTCGTTATTCTTGTTATTGTTTCGTCCGCTTTTTCCAATCGGGATTTTTCTATTAAGCTGTTTTATTAGTGCTACTGGTAATTTCCTGAATCAAAAGTATTATCAAGAAGAAAATTTGCCGCAAGATACTCGAATCATTACCAAGTTTAGTACCCAAACAAAAGGCAGTGTGACGCATCAGTTGTTAATGATGAGTGTTCTATGGTTGTTAGCCAAACAAGCACAGTTACCAGTTAAAACCGTATTGCAAATTACGGCGCATCGAACCCATAATCCAGTAGCTCTTCAATTGGTGGAGCATGTCCATGTAATTAGTATTATTGGATTGATGTTATTTTTTTCTTTTATTTTTTACGAAGTAGTAAAAAATGAACAAAGTGAGTCTAAATGATGTCGAAACATTAAAAAAACAGAAGAGAATATTAAAGATACTGTAAAAGTAAGCTGGGAATCAGCGTAGTATGTTAAAATAGAAATAGTTTACAAGTAGAGGAGATTTTTGATGAAACAACGAGGATTTGAAATTATTATGGATTATAAAGACCAAGGTATCGCGATTCCTGAACGTGCCACAAAAGGCGCTGCGGGTTACGACTTTGAAGCAGCAGAAACAGTTGTTGTTCCAAGTATTTGGCAATTACAAGCACAAGGTGTAGCGCCAAAACCTGTTTTGGTAAAAACAGGGATTAAAGCTTACATGGCTGAAAATGAGTATTTAGAATTAGTGAGTCGTTCATCAAACCCATTGAAACGCTTTTTAATGTTAGCAAATGGCGTAGGTGTGATCGATCGTGATTATTATAATAACGAAGGCAATGAAGGACATATCATGTTTCAATTTTTGAATTTTGGATATGAAGATATGGTCATCGAAAAAGGCGAACGAATCGGACAAGGTATCTTTAAACCGTTTCTTTTAGCAGATATTGATGATGTGGAAACTGAACGCACAGGCGGTTTTGGTTCTTCAGGCAAAAACTAAGATAAATTCATTGAAAAACTGCGTATTTTACAGTGGGAAGTCTTAGTCTAAGAGACCTATACTATGGTAAAATAAAGAATACATCAAAATGAGGGGATAGCATATGGCAAAAAAAGCAAAAGTTCAATTTGAGTGTCAAACGTGCGGGTATATTTCCCCTAAATATTTAGGTCGTTGTCCAAACTGTGGACAGTGGAATACAATGACCGAAGAAATCATTCAAGATACAACGGATCGTCGTGCAAGAGTTAGTTTAACGGGTAAAAAGACGCAGCCTCAGCGCTTAGCTGAAGTGGTTCCTAAGAAAGAACCGAGAGTCAAAACTAAATTAGTGGAGCTAAACCGTGTGTTAGGCGGCGGTGTGGTTCCAGGATCTTTAGTTTTAATCGGTGGAGATCCCGGAATAGGTAAATCAACGTTGCTATTACAGGTGTCACAACAACTTGCAGAAATCGGCGGCAAAGTACTATATGTTTCAGGAGAAGAAAGTGCGGAACAAATCAAAATGCGTGCTGAGCGTTTAAGTTCGATCGATACGGAATTTTATTTGTACGCTGAAACGGATATGAATGAAATAAGCCGTGCAATCGAAAAATTGGAGCCAGATTATGTAATCATTGATTCCATTCAAACGATGACCCAACCAGACGTAACTAGTGTAGCTGGAAGTGTCAGTCAAGTACGAGAGACGACAGCTGAACTGTTAAAAATCGCTAAAACCAATGGGATTGCGATTTTCATTGTAGGCCACGTGACAAAAGAAGGTTCGATCGCTGGACCTCGTATGCTCGAGCATATGGTGGATACTGTTTTGTATTTTGAAGGAGATAAGCATCATACATTCAGAATATTGAGAGCAGTAAAAAATCGTTTTGGATCTACCAATGAGATCGGTATTTTTGAAATGCGGGAACATGGACTAGAGGAAGTGGCGAATCCATCTCAGGTATTTTTAGAAGAGCGGTTAGCAGATGCTACAGGTTCAGCAATCGTTGTAGCTATGGAAGGAACACGTCCGATTTTAGTTGAGGTACAAGCTTTGATTACACCGACGATGTTTGGTAATGCAAAACGGACAACGACTGGACTGGATTTTAATCGAGTATCTTTAATCATGGCCGTTTTAGAGAAGCGTGCTGGATTGCTATTGCAAAATCAAGATGCTTATTTGAAAGCAGCTGGTGGTGTGAAAATCAATGAACCAGCTATCGACTTGGCGGTAGCAGTAAGCATTGCTTCTAGTTATAAGGAAAATGGAACAAAACCAACAGAATGCTTTATCGGTGAAATTGGTTTGACTGGTGAAATTCGCCGTGTAAATAGTATTGAACAGCGAGTACGGGAAGCACAGAAATTGGGCTTTACCAAGATTTACTTGCCTAAGAATAATCTAGGCGGCTGGACACCACCAGAGGGAATCGAGATCGTCGGTGTTGCCACAATTGGTGAAACGTTAAGAAAAGTTTTCAAGTAGTGGAAGTTAGAGATCGATACAAGATGTTAGGATCGATCTCTTCTTTCGATTTTTAAATAAGTATATTTAAATAAGTATAATTATATTGGAGGATGAATCTATGCAAAAACGTGTCATTACACTTCTGATGATCGTTGTTGGCGTAAGTTTAGGTATCTCATTGTTACCGATGGCTTGGGACATGGCGAAACAGGCAGATAATACATGGCTGAACAATAACTTTACTAACAGTTTGATTGGTGCACTTATTTTCTTTATATTATCGTTAGGGTTAGCAAAGTATATTGTTTCAGGCGTTAAAAAAGTAGAAGCAGCACTAAATGAAATGAGTTTGACCTATCTTTTATTTGGGAGTGTCGGTGCAATTCTTGGATTGATCATTGGTGTGATCATTTCAATTCCGATGTATAACTTGAATATCCCGTTTGTAAATAGCGTGTTACCGATATTGGTCATGATTATTTTCGGTTATCTTGGTTTTCGTATGGGAACAACTCGAATTGATGAGTGGCGCAAAATTTTTACCCCTAAACAAAAAAAGACTCCCACTGAAAATGAAGGAGAGGTTTTGGAGCGTAAAGTAGAAGACCATTTCCATAAATATAAAATTTTAGATACGAGCGTGATCATTGATGGTAGAATCTATGACATTGCTAAAACTGGTTTTTTAGAAGGAGTTATTTTAATTCCTAATTTTGTCTTGTATGAACTGCAGTATATTGCTGATTCTGGTGATAGTTTAAAACGTGTTCGCGGACGCCGTGGGCTAGACATTTTAAACGCACTGCAAAAAGAAGACGGTATTTCTGTTGAAATGTATGATGGTGATTTTGAAGATATTTCTGAAGTGGATAGCAAATTGATCAAATTAGCTAAGCTACTAGATGGCGTTGTTGTAACCAATGATTATAATTTAAATAAAGTTTCTGAATTTCAAAATGTCCCTGTATTGAATATCAATGCCTTAGCGAATGCCGTAAAACCTGTTGTGATTCCAGGTGAGACGATGAACGTGATGGTTGTGAAGGCTGGTACCGAACGACAGCAAGGTGTTGCCTATTTGGATGATGGTACAATGGTTGTAGTTGAAGATGGACAGCATTATATGAATGAACATATTCAAGTGGTCGTTACTAGTGCTTTACAGACAGCAGCAGGACGGATGATTTTCGCAAAACCAGCTCACTCAGGACGCGGGATCGATGATAGTAAAGAAAACCATAAAGCTAATGAGAAAAGCTGAAAATAGAAACAAAGCACTGGACTATGAAGTTATCTTGTTAGCTGCCGGACAAGGGAAAAGAATGGGGGCCAGCCGCAATAAGATTTTACTGCATTTAATTGGTAAACCAGTCATTTCTTATTCATTAAATACATTTTTAAATGATCCAGCATGCCGACATATCATATTAGTTACACAAGAAGATGAACAGGATTTACTAGGAGCGATGGTCAAGAAAGAAGCTAAAAAGAAAAAATGTCCTATAACGATCGTTTCTGGAGGAACTGAGCGGCAATATAGTGTTTACAATGGATTGAACGCCTTATTGAATCAGGAAAATATCGTGATGGTACATGATGGTGCTAGACCTTTTGTTACGTTGTCACAATTAAAATTGTTGCATCGTAAAGTACAAGAAACCCGAGCAGCTATTCTAGGTGTTCCAGTCAAAGACACAATCAAACGAGTGATTGATGGAATCGTGCAAGAAACGGTTCCACGTGAAACATTATGGCAGATCCAAACGCCTCAAGCCTTTTACGGCGAGGATTTACTGGCAGTTCATGAATGTGCACAACAAGATAAATATTTAGGAACAGATGATGCTTCACTCATCGAAAAATATAGTAATCTACCTGTCTCAATGGTGTTAGGAAGTTATGAAAATATCAAATTAACAACTCCAGAAGATATGCTGATCGGTGAAGCAATCGTGAAACGAAAAAGAAGCTAGGTGAAAAAATATGATAAGAATTGGGCAAGGATTCGATGTTCATCAATTAGTAGAAGGACGTAAATTGATCATCGGTGGTGTGGAACTTCCGTTTGAAAAAGGTCTGTTAGGTCACTCAGATGCAGATGTGTTGCTACATGCAATCACGGATGCAATTTTAGGCGCTGCAGGTCTTGGAGACATTGGTCATTTGTTTCCTGATACAGATCCCGAGTTTAAAGATGCAGACTCAATTAAATTATTGCATGTTGCAAATCAAAAAGTTTTGTCTGGTGGCTTTACTATTGGCAATATTGATTGTACAATTTTAGCAGAACAACCAAAAATGAAACCTTATTTAGAACAAATGAAAGAAAACATCGCTAAAGCTTGTCAAATTGAGACAAGTCAAATCAATTTAAAAGCAACAACGATGGAAAAAATGGGCTTCATTGGTCAAGAAAAAGGTATGGGAGCGATTGCGGTCGCTTTACTTGATAAATAGAAAGAGGAATGCACAATGACAAAAGTACGTGTACGTTACGCACCAAGTCCAACTGGACACCTGCACATCGGAAATGCAAGAACAGCTTTATTCAATTATTTATTTGCCCGCCACAATGATGGTGAATTTATTATCCGTATTGAAGATACAGATCAAAAAAGAAACATCGAAGACGGTGAAAAAAGCCAATTAGAAAACTTAGCATGGTTAGGGATGGATTGGGATGAATCTCCTGAAAAGCCAGGTGAATATGGTCCATACCGTCAATCAGAACGTAGTGAAATTTACCAACCATTGATCGATCAACTGTTGGTAAGCAATCGTGCGTATAAATGTTATTGTACAGAAGAAGAATTAGAAGCTGAAAGAGAAGCACAACGTTCTCGCAGCGAAATGCCTCATTACTCTGGCAAATGTGCGAATTTGACACCTTCTGAACAAGCAGAAAAAGAAGCTCAAGGTCTTGAGCCTGTAGTTCGTTTCCGTGTTCCGAGAAATACCTCTTACACATTTGAAGACATGGTTAAAGGCGAAATTGTTTTTGAATCAGATAATATTGGCGGCGACTTCGTTATTCAAAAACGTGATGGCATGCCAACATATAACTTTGCAGTAGCGGTAGATGACCATATGATGAAAATCACTCACGTATTACGTGGTGACGATCACATTGCCAATACACCAAAACAATTAATGATTTATGAAGCATTTGGCTGGAAAGCACCTGAATTTGGCCACATGACATTGATCATCAATTCTGAAACAGGTAAAAAATTAAGTAAACGTGACGAATCGATTTTACAATTTATCGAACAATACCGTGAACTTGGTTATTTACCAGAAGCAATGTTCAACTTTACAGCTTTGCTAGGCTGGTCGCCGGTTGGGGAAGAAGAAATCTTCTCACAAGAAGAATTGATCAAAATCTTTGATCCAGAACGTTTAAGCAAATCACCAGCAGCTTTTGATGGGAAAAAGCTTGAATGGGTCAATAACCAATACATGAAACAATTAGACTTAGATGTCTTAACAGATATGTGTTTGCCTTATTTAGTGGCAGAAGGTAAAATTGAAGCTCAACCAAGCGGCGAAAAGCTAGAATGGCTGAAAAAAGTAGTCAGCTTATACCAACCGCAAATGAGTTATGCAGCTGAAATCGTCAACGTATCTGAATTGTTCTTCAATGAACATCCAGTTTTAGATGAGGCAGCGAAAGAAGTCTTAGCTGGAGAAACTGTACCTACTGTTTTAGCAGCTTTCAAAGCACAATTAGAAGCAATGGACGTTGTTGATGTGCCAAGTATCAAAGCTGGTATCAAAGCAGTTCAAAAAGAAACAGGCGTAAAAGGTAAAAACCTATTTATGCCGATCCGTGTAGCTGTGTCAGGACAAATGCATGGACCAGAATTAGGCGATACGATCGAATTATTAGGTAAAGAAAAAGCCTTGGATCATCTAAATAAAGTTTTATAATAAAAAATATGTAGATAAGAAGAAGTAAAAAAGCGTTTGTCTTTAGAGAGACTGTGGGTGGTGAAAACAGTTGTCAGCACTTTTTGAAATGCATCTTTGAATAGTTTCAGCGATATGTAGCTGAAAACGGCCAACAACCGTTATCTGTTTTGAGGCAGGGAGACCTGTAAAAAAAAGTGGAACCACGCAAAAGCGTCTTTTAAACGGATTTATTTCGTTTAAAAGGCGTTTATTTTTTATTATGAGGATGGGACAGAAGAGATTACTTCGGTTTCCACCGTTTATTCGTAGTCAGTGTTGGAGGAGCTTATTACGCTTTTATGTTTAAATTCAAATGAAAGGAGCAAAAAGATGAGTTGGTTAAAAAGAGCTGTTAAGGCAGTCAAAAACAATGATCCAGCAGCGCGTTCAACGTTGGAAGCATTGCTTACATATCCGGGTTTGCATGCGCTGTTTTGGCATCGTTTTTCTCATTTTTTATATAGACACCGCTTGTTTTTATTAGCGAAGATTCACGCTCAATTTTGGCGTTTCTTAACAGGGATCGAGATTCATCCAGGAGCGAAGATTGCGCCCGGTGTTTTTATTGACCATGGGATGGGAATTGTGATCGGTCAGACAGCAGAAATCGAAGAGGATGTTGTGTTGTTTCATGGTGTGACCTTAGGTGGAACTGGAAAAGATACAGGAAAACGGCATCCAACAGTAAAAAAAGGTGCCATGATCCATGCACATGCACAAATTCTTGGACCAGTCACGATTGGTGAACGTGCCAAAATCGGTGCATCAGCTGTAGTTTTAGCAGATATTCCTGATGATGCAACCGCTGTAGGAATACCAGCAAAAGTTGTAAGAATCAAAGGAAAGAAGATGGAGGAAGCTTATGATTCAAATTTATAATACATTAACGAGAGAAAAAGAAGTGTTCAAACCAATAGAAGCAGGAAAAGTCCGGATGTATGTCTGCGGACCAACTGTTTATAATTATATCCATATCGGCAATGCTCGCAGCTCAATTGCCTTTGATACGATCAGACGTTATTTTGAATATCGGGGCTATGAAGTAAATTATGTATCAAATTTTACAGATGTAGATGACAAAATTATCCGAGCAGCTAGAGAATTAGGAATTACAGCACCAGAAGTCGCAGACCGTTTTATCCATGCGTTTGAAGAAGATACAAATGCTTTAAATGTAAAACCAGCATCGTTGAATCCTCGTGTAATGGACCATATGCCTGATATTTTGACATTTATTGAGACTTTGATCGACAAAGGTTATGCTTATGAGTCGCAAGGAGATGTTTATTATCGAACACGGAAGTTCGAAGGTTACGGTAAACTTAGTCACCAATCGATCGATGAGTTGGAAGTAGGCGCAAGTCAGCGTACTGGAGTAGAAAAAGAACTCAAAGAAGATCCATTGGATTTTGCCTTATGGAAAGGGGCAAAAGAAGGTGAAATCTCATGGGATTCTCCATGGGGAGCAGGTCGTCCAGGCTGGCACATCGAGTGTTCTGTCATGGCAACAAAGCATTTAGGTGATACAATTGACATTCATGGTGGGGGGCAAGATTTAGAATTTCCGCATCATGAGAATGAAATTGCGCAAAGTGAAGCGAAAACGGGACAAACATTCGCCAATTACTGGATGCATAATGGTTATGTAACAATCGGTGAAGACGACGAAAAAATGAGTAAATCTTTAGGCAATTTTGTGACTGTTCATGAATTAGCAAAACAGATTGATCCTCAAATCTTACGTTTTTTCATGGCAACGACACAATATCGCCGCCCAATTCGTTATAGCGAGACAACGATGAAAGAAGCCGGAGTCAATTTACAAAAATTAAAAAATGCTTTTGAGAATACATCCTTTAGAAAAGCGGATGCGTTAGCAGAACTTGAAGAAGATGCTCAAAAATTACAAGAATTAGTAGAGTTAGAAACACGTTTTACAACAGAGATGGATGATGATTTTAATGCTGCTAACGGAATTACTATCGTTTACGAATTAGCTAAGTGGTTGAACCAATACAGCGAGCAAGAAAACGTATCAGCAACAGTCGTTGAAAAAGCCTTAGAACAATTTACGCAATGGCTGAGTATTTTTGGTATTTTCTTCTTATCAGAAGAGCTGCTGGATGATGATATCGATCAATTGATCAAAGAACGTAACCAAGCTCGTGCTAATCGTGATTTTGCCCGCAGTGATGAGATTCGTGACTTGTTAAAAGATAAAGGAATAACCTTGGAAGACACAGCCCAAGGAACTAGATGGAGAAGAAGTGAATGAGAGATTACACGCAATTAAATGGTTTAGCTTTGGCTTATGTGGGAGATGCGATTTATGAGATTTATATCCGTGACTACCTAGTCGAGCAAGGGCAAACGAAGCCAAACACATTACACCGTATGGCAACGCATTATGTTTCAGCGAAGGCTCAAGCTTTTTTGATTCAAGAAATGCTGGAAGAAAAATTACTAACAGAGAATGAAGAACTAATGTACAAACGCGGCCGTAATGCGAAAAGTCATACATCTGCTAAAAATGCTGATATTACAACCTATCGAATTGCAACAGGTTTTGAATCATTGATGGGGTATTTACATTTGACAAAACAAAGCGAACGTTTGGAAGAATTGATTGATTGGTGTATAAAAAAAGTAGGTGAAAAAAATGAGAAATGATAAGAAACGTCCTTTTAAAGGAAATAAGCCGAAAAAAAATCAGCCGTTTAAAAAAGAACCGGTAAGAAAAGAACCAGTAAGAAAAGAGCGTGAAATGTCACAAGAAGAGCTCGAAGATAACTTTGTTTTTGGCAATCATGCAACGATAGAGGCGCTTCAGCAAGGCCGAGGAAATAAATTATTTCTTCAAGAAGACAGTAAAAGTGAGAAAGTTGAACACCTAAAGCTACTTGCAAAAGAAAACGCGGTTCCAGTTAAATGGGTGCCAAAACAAAAATTAGATGCAATGACAAATCACGGTGTTCATCAAGGGATCGTATTAGCGATTACAGCGTATGAATACTTGACGTTAGATGAATTACTCGATCGTACGAAAGAGAAGACAGAGACACCATTTTTCTTGATTTTAGATAGTATAGAAGATCCTCATAACTTTGGCTCTATATTGAGAACTGCGGATGCAACGGGTGTAGATGGGATCATCATTCCCAAACATCGTGCAGTTGGTATCACACCAGTTGTGACAAAAGCATCAACAGGTGCAGTTGAGTATATCCCAGTTGCTCGTGTAACCAATTTAGCACAAAGTATTGCTACGCTTAAAGAAAATAGTTTCTGGATTTTTGGAACGGATATGAAAGGAACGGATTATCGTCAATGGAATACCCAAGGGTCGATTGCGTTGATTATCGGCAATGAAGGCCGTGGTATGAGCCAAGGATTGCATAAAGAAGTGGATGAGTTATTGACGATTCCAATGACAGGTCACGTTCAAAGTTTAAATGCAGGTGTGGCAGCTGGTTTGCTGATGTATGAAGCTTACCGAGGACGAAATCCACTTTAAAACCTCAGAATAAAAGGCGAGACAGAAGTTATATTTTCTTATTTTTATCCCAACCTCATTATAAAGAAGGTGACAGAGCAAATGAAAAAGCAATTACTGATTGTTGATGGTTATAACATGATCGGTTCTTGGCCGGAGCTGGTTCAGTTAAAAAACCAAAATAAACTTGAAGATGCTAGAGAAGCTTTATTGCAGCGTTTATCCAATTATGCAAAATATGAAGATTTAGAAGTAATTGTTGTTTTCGATGCTCAACTAGTTCCTGGAATCCAGCAAACGTATAAAAAATATCATTTAACGGTCGTCTTTACCAAAGAAGATGAGACTGCTGATAGCTATATTGAACGGGTTGCTGGTGAAAAAAATGATCGATTGACTCAAGTCACTGTAGCAACGAGTGATCTAGCGGAACAATGGCTAGTTTTTTCCAAAGGAGCTTTAAGAGCATCGGCCAACGAATTGTATAAAAATGTTAAAAAATCTGAGCGTACCATTGCGATTCATGCAACTGATATCCATTTTCAGGATTTTCGACGAAATTCTCCATGGAATTTAGAGCAATTGTCAAAATTGTCCAACAAATTGGACGAATTATCGAAAAAGAAAGATTAAACGTCCGTTCGCTTATACTTTTTTTAAAGAAAATGTTACTCTCTTGTCAAGCATTTAGCGTCTTAGTGGAGTGCTTGAAAGGAGAAGGTTGGGATATGAATAAGTATGAGGACATTTTAAAGGGAGATGCGTTGGTATTTGATCGTTTCTATCGGCAATATTATCCGATAGTCTACAAGTTTCAAAAAAAGTATTATTTGAAAGATTTTGATCAAGAAGATTGGTTGCAAGAAGGCCGCATTATTTTTCATCGATCATTGGAAAAATACGAGGAAGCACACAATGTTTCCATTGGAAAATTCTTCAAATCAAACTTTGAAAATCATATTCGCAGTTTAGTCAGAAAACAATGTGCTGTCAAACGAACGATTGATGTACAATCGATCTCGTTAGATCAAAAAGTAGAGAAACAGGGAGAATCTTTTTTTGATTATATCGGGATGGAAGAATCTGATGTGTTGGAGCAGATGATTATTCGGGAAAAGCTGGAACAACTACCGATCATGTTATCGCCTTTTGAACGGATAACGTTTCAGGAATACATGAATGGCAAAGAGTTGGAGCAGATAGCTAAAGACACCGCTAATAATGAAATTACTGTCAGAAGCGCGTACGATCGAGCCAAAAAGAAACTAAAAGCGATTATTTATGATTAAATGAGAAAGCACAAGTTTTTCACATCAAATAATTATCCTTTTATAAATTATAATTAGTTGCAATTCATTTTCTGCTATGGTAAACTTGTTATTTTTATTAATATGTGGTACAATGGAAGTTGAGGTGAATGCAATGCCAACAACTTTAGCTTCCATTAAAAAAGATCTAGAATGTCGTATCGGCAGCAAAATCACATTAGTTGCTCAGACCGGCAGAAAGCGTCAAACCGAACGTAAAGGTATTTTGACAGAAACATATCCATCTGTCTTTGTTGTAGATTTAGATCCAGATGAAAACTCATTTGAACGAGTTTCTTATAGTTATTCAGATGTGCTGACACGCACAGTAGAGATTGAATTCGTCAGTGAAGCAGTCTAAAGAATTTAAAAAGATTAGCTAGAGCGTTTGCGCTTTAGCTAATCTTTTTTCTATTTATAGAATCTCGTTACACTAACTTCCAAATATAAGAAGTTGATGGTTTAGCTCCTTTGACCCACCATTTAGCTTGGTATGTTTTCCCTTGGAACGTGACACGCTCGCCTGAGTTGTATGCTTTTTTAGCACTCCATTCTAAAACAGAATTTGAGAGTGATTTCCACACATCTGATTCTTCAGGTTTTTCATTTTGAGTCCACCATTTAGCTTGATATTTTAATCCATTATAGAAGACTTCATCTCCAGAATTATAGACTTTTGATTTATCCGAAGTTGTTTCACCAGAAGAAACGATTTCTTTTTTAGTTGTTACTGTAAATGGTGCGCTAAATTCAGAAGCATTTCCACCTAAACTGAAAGCTTTGACAGTATAAGTATATGTTGTGCCTGCTGTAAGTCCTGCATCTTTGAAGTTTGTATTAGTAATTGTGGTGATTTTTTTGCCATCACGGTAAACTTCATAATTTTTAATACCTAAAAAGTGTTCAGATTTTGTCCACATTAAGTCAACGGAAGTTTCTGTTGTAGCCATGCTGTGAAGGCCTGTAGCTGCGGTCGGATTTTGGGTATCTTTTTGTTCAGCAGTTTTAGTTAGAACATTTACTGCATTTGATTTTTCAGAAATTTGTCCATTTTGACCAACAGCCTCTACTTGATAGTTGTAGGTCGTATTTTCTTTTAAGTTGCCGTCAGTGATTGTATTTACTGATGTTGTAGCGATTTTTTGGTTATTTCTATAGATATTATATTCTTGGACATTGTCACCGGCAGTCCATGTTAATTTTGCAGAAGTTGTTGTTATGTCTGTTGCTGTTACATTTGTTGGTGTGTTAGGTGCTTTTTCAGGTTTTGGAGGGATTGTTTCAGCTCCGCCTTTGATATTCACATCAACTGCTTGATAGAAAGCTGCACCTGTATTGCTGACATCCCACACACCTAAAAGAACATGGTAACCTGTGTGGTCTGCTGGAATATCTACAGTGTGTGTTAAACTAGTATTCGCTTGAGCTCCAGTAAAAGGTACATTTTTGATCAACTGAAGGTCACTACGTTTGATTGGACTATTTGGGTTCCATCCGTTTTTTGTGATGTAGTAAGTCCAACGGCTTGTTGCGTGAGTGGCAGTGTAATGCCAAGTAATATCCAATTTCCCTGGATTTATGTCATTCATTTTCCAATAATTGTCTTTTTGAACACTGATTTGGCTGCCTAACGCATCGTTTGCAGAAACAATCTTGCCATCAGCTGGGCCATTTCCTGAAGCGCCTGTTTCCCATGGAGCTAAATTGATTCCATAACCTATAGAAAATCCTTTTCCAGTTTCTAAACTTTGAGGCTCATTGATAACTGCACCATATTTTTGTTGAGCTGCTTGATAACCAATCGTGTTTTTTTCAAGTGCGCCATAATAAGCTCGTGATGGTGGGTTTGAGATATAACCGTGAGCAGATGCATCTTGAGAGGTTAGAACACCTAATCCACCTAGAATAATTGATACAGCCAGAGTGATACTTAAAACATTCTTCTTCATAATCTTTCCTCCATTGATCAATATAGTTTGTTGATAAATCTAGAACAACTAGAGTATAGCGCTATTTTTTTTCCCAATTAGTTCAATTATGTCCTTATTTTTCTGTGTTATATGTAGAAAATTTGTTTTTTATGATGGAAAATTTAATAACAATAGTTTTTTTAATTGCTAGAATTAAGTATAAAGTTCATTTTTATTCAAAAAATTTACCTGAAATGAACAGAAAAACAATACGAATAAAAGTGTCTTGATTAAGGTAAGCTTGCTTCTATTTTAACTTAACAGGGGTATAAAAATCATATCAATTTTTATAGAATTATATACATCTTCAATAACATATGTTAGAATTTAAAAGATTGTGAAGTTGGTTAGGTAATGGATTAGATAGGTGAAAATAATGGAAATCATAGAAAAAGCACCCGCAAAAATAAACTTGGGGTTGGATGCTCTCTATAAACGAAAAGATGGTTATCATGAGCTAGAGATGATCATGGCAAGTGTAGATTTAGCAGATCGGCTGACCTTTACGTCGTTGCCGGAAAATAAAATAGTAATTGAAACAGATAGCTCTTTTTTACCAGTAGATAGAAGGAATCACGTGTATCAAGCAGCAGAATTGCTGAAAAATACCTTCCATCTTACTCAAGGAGTCAAGATTAATATAGAAAAAAGAATTCCTGTAGCAGCTGGATTAGCTGGAGGAAGTAGTGATTGTGCTGCTGCTTTGCGGGGACTGAATCGGTTATGGAATCTAGGCTTATCTTTAGAAGAGCTGGCCGAGTTAGGCAGTAAGATTGGTTCCGATGTTCCTTATTGTATTCACGGAGGGACAGCTTTTGTCACAGGACGTGGGGAAAAGATTGAGTTTTTACCATCGATGCCTCAGTGCTGGGTCGTTTTAGTGAAGCCTAAAATGAGTGTTTCTACCAGTTCGATTTTTGGTAGTTTGTCATTCAATAACATTCAGCATCCGGATATCGCTGGAGTAAGATATGCAGTTGAAACAGATGATTATCAGCTAATGACTGAAAAAATTGGTAATGCTTTAGAAGCTGTTACGATCAAACGCCATCCAGTAATTCAGCAAATCAAAGATCGCATGATAAAATACGGTGCAGATGCCGCATTAATGAGTGGCAGTGGTCCAACTGTTTTTGCGCTATGTGAGAAGAAGACAAGAGCACAACGGATTTATAATGGCTTAAAAGGTTTTTGTGATGAAGTCTATATTGTGCGGACGTTGAAATAATTAGTAGATAGATGAGACAGAAGAGGTTGGTTCGGATTTCTGTATTTACTCGTACTTAAGGTGTTGAACAAAAGTGATTTTTTCTTTTGTTTAACACTCTTTTTTTATTATAAATAAGGAACAATAAAAATACTTTTTTCTTTTTTTCTGTTTTCTCTTGACGTTCTCTTTTCCTTCTGGTAAATTAGTTCTTGCTACCAAATCGTAAATGTTACGATTTGAATAAGACAAATCGAAATGAGGACAAAAAGATGAGAAAAAATAGCTGGAAATATATTGTCGGATTGCTACTAACAGCCGTGATTTTTACACTGACGGCGTGCGGTCAAACAAAAGAACAAGAAAAAGCTGGAAAAAGTGATACAATAAACGTTGTGACTACATTTTATCCAATGTATGATTTTGCTAAAAATGTGGTGGGTGACGCTGGAGATGTTCAGTTATTGATCCCAGCAGGAACAGAGCCTCATGATTATGAGCCAAGTGCCAAAGATATTGCGAAAATAACAGATGCAGACGTGTTTGTATATAACAGCCATGAGTTAGAGACTTGGGTCAAAGATGTTTTAGAAAATGTCGATGAGAAAAAAGTCGCTGTGGTTGAAGCGGCGGGGTCGATCGATTTAATGGAAGGTGCTGCCCACGAGCATAATCATGGCGAAGAAGAGGCAGATCACGATGGACATGACCATGACCACGATCACGAATTAGACCCACATGTTTGGTTAGATCCAGTTTTGGCGCAAAAAGAAGTCGAAGCAATTCGTGATGCATTAGTGAAAAAATATCCAGATAAAAAAGAAACATTTGAAAAAAATGCAGCTGCGTACCTAGAAAAATTATCAGACTTAGATAAAGAATACAAAGAAGCATTTACAGATGCTAAAAATAAAACATTTGTAACACAACATGCAGCATTTGGCTATTTAGCTAAACAATACGGTTTAACGCAAGAATCAATTGCTGGAATTTCTCCAGATCAAGAACCTTCACCAAGCCGTTTGGCTGAGTTGAAAAAATATATCAAAGAACATAATGTCTCAGTGATCTATTTTGAAACATCTGCTTCGTCAAAAGTTGCTGAAACGTTGGCACGTGAAACAAATGTAGAATTAGCGGTGCTTAATCCGTTAGAAAGTATTACCCAAAAAGAACAAGACCAAGGCGAAGATTATATTTCAGTGATGAAAGCCAATCTTGAAGCGTTGAAGAAAAGTATTAAGTAAAGAGAATCGGGACGAAAGACATTCAGTTTTTTCTCCCGATTTAAGCAGTTTATAAGGTTTAAGAAGGAGTAGAGTCATGCATTATCTAGAAGTCAAAGACCTCACATTTTATTATGATGATGAGCCAGTCTTAGAAGATGTTTCATATTATGTCGATCCCGGTGAATTTGTGATTTTGACAGGTGAAAATGGCGCAGCGAAATCGACATTGATTAAAAGTACTCTTGGGTTATTAAAACCAACCAAAGGTAATATTACGATTGCTAAAGAAAATACTGAAGGTGAAAAACTTAGTATTGGCTATATTCCTCAGCAAGTTGCCTCATTTAATGCGGGATTTCCCAGCACTGTGATCGAGTTGGTTCGTTCAGGACGTTTTCCCCGTAATCGTTGGTTTAAACCTTTAACGAAAAGAGACCATCAACATGTTGAAAAAGCATTAAAAGCAGTTGGTATGTGGGATATGCGGCATAAACGGATCGGAGAACTTTCTGGTGGACAAAAACAACGCATCAGTTTGGCTCGTATTTTTGCGACAGACCCTGATTTATTTATTTTAGATGAACCAACAACAGGGATGGATGAAACGTCTAGAAATGAATTTTACCGCCTTTTACAGCATAATGCTCATGATCATGGCAAAGCGATTTTGATGATCACTCATGATCATGAAGATATCAAATCGTACGCGGATCGACAAATTCGTTTAGTTCGGAAGGAGGATTCACAATGGAGATGCTTTCATATGAGTTCATGAGAAAAGCCTTTTTGGCTGCAACCTTTATCTCGGTAATCGCACCGATGTTAGGTGTGTTTCTTGTGATCAGAAGACAATCTTTAATGGCGGATACTCTTTCACATGTATCATTAGCCGGTGTTGCTCTAGGATTCTTCTTAAATTGGAATCCCGATATCATGACGCTCGTTGTCGTGATTATTGCCGCAATTATTTTAGAATATCTACGGATGATTTACAGTACGTACTCAGAAATTTCGATTGCGATTTTGATGTCTGGTGGACTTGCTTTAGCTCTGGTGCTGATGAATCTCAGTGGAGGGAATTCAGCGGCTAGTATTCAGTCCTATCTGTTTGGTTCGATTGTGACGATCACATGGCAGCAGGTCGTTATTTTGGCTGTATTATTTGTAGTATTAGTGATTTTGTTTGTCCTATTCAAACGTCCAATGTATGTGTTGACCTTTGATGAAGATACAGCGCATGTGGACGGATTACCGATTCACTGGATGTCGATGTTATTCAACGTAATCACAGGTGTGGCAATTGCGGTGATGATCCCGATTGCTGGAGCATTATTGATTTCGGCGATTATGGTTTTACCAGCTGCGATTGGAATGCGGATCGGCAAAGGGTTTAACACAGTTATTATTATTAGTGTTATCATGGGATTGATTGGCATGCTAACAGGATTGACGGGGTCTTATTATTTAGAAACACCGCCAAGTGCCAGCATCACCTTGATTTTTATCGCTTTGTTCATTCTTGTCAGTATCGTCCGTAAAGTGGTAGTAACGATGCAACGAAATAAGAAGATGAGTCAAAGATAACTCAGTTTAAATTAAAAGAATATAAGGGAAAAACGAAAGTTTTTTCGCTTATATTCTTTTTTGTTTCTTGAATTGCGAACAATTTTTCGTTTTTTTCAAAAAATGCTCGATTTTTTTTGCAAAACACCCTATAATAGGGAACGATAGATTGTAAGGGAGTATCATTTATTTTACCTACTGAAAAATAATGAATAACGAACCTATAAAAAATAAGGGATAATAATTATTCTAGTGGATAATAAACCTTAAAGGAAAGAGGAGAAGAAGTGACAGATTCTAAAATTCGGAGAAGCGAACGATTGATTGATATGACACAGTACTTGTTGGATCATCCACATACATTGGTTTCTTTGACCCATTTTGCACAGCGTTATAAATCAGCTAAATCATCGATCAGTGAGGATTTGGCGATCATTAAAAAGACATTCAAACAAAGAGGTACAGGAATCCTTGAAACAATTCCAGGAGCGGCCGGCGGTGTTCGGTTTATCCCAGAAATTCCCTATGAGGAATCAAAAGAATTAGTGATGGCTTTGTGTGAACGTTTATCAGAACAAGATCGTCTGTTGCCAGGAGGATATGTCTATCTTTCTGATTTATTAGGACAGCCGGAATTATTGCGCCAAGTGGGAAGAATCATTGCTTCTAAATATTTAGGTGAACAAATCGATGCAGTTATGACTGTGGCGACAAAAGGTGTACCAATCGCACAAGCTGTTTCATATTACTTGAATGTTCCGTTTGTGATCGTTCGTCGTGATTCAAAAATCACTGAAGGTTCAACTGTCAGTGTGAATTACGTTTCGGGTTCATCTGAGCGTATCGAAAAAATGGAATTATCAAAACGTAGCTTGAAGCGTGGTTCAAGAGTTTTAGTTGTGGATGACTTCATGAAAGGCGGCGGAACCGTTAACGGAATGAAGAGCCTGATCGAAGAATTTGAGGCAGAGCTTGTTGGAATCACAGTGTTTGCAGAGTCTAAGTTTAAAGGACAACGTGCAATCGAAGATTATACGTCATTACTTTATGTAGAAGATGTAGATACAAGAACGAAAACGATTAATGTAGTTCCTGGGAATTATTTTGATGAATAAAATCTGATATAGTGAGGCAAAGCTGATACTTAGTTTTGTCTCACTATTTTTAATTCAAGCGACTTTTAAAATAACCATTTTTAGTTAACGAAATTTAAAATTAGGTGTATAGTTAGTCTGTAAGCAATTTTATCCAGTTTTTTCCACACATAAGTTATTAAAATCTGGATGAATTAAATGAAAGAAGGCCAACATCATGGAAAACCAAGAAAAAGTACAAATTTTAAAAGACATTGTCGCAATCAAATCAGTCAACGGCAACGAAAAAGAAGTTGCTGAGTATTTAAGCAAACTATTCAAGAAACACGGGATTGACTCAAGCTTTTTAGAATATGACAAAGACCGTGACAACCTAATTGTTGAGATTGGCAATAAAAATAGCGAAAAAGTCTTAGCTTTTTCTGGACATATGGACGTTGTTTCAGCAGGGAATGAAGCTGATTGGACTTCTGATCCTTTTAAACCTGAAATTCGTGATGGCAAAATGTATGGTCGCGGCACTTGTGATATGAAGAGTGGTTTAGCCGCTATGGCAATCGCGATGATTGAATTAAAAGAAGAGAATGCTGCATTCAATGGACGCCTCCGTTTGATCGCTACAGTTGGTGAAGAGGTTGGTGAATTAGGAGCGGAACAATTAACCAAAGAAGGTTATGTCGATGATGTGACCTCAATGGTGATCGGTGAACCTTCCGGCTATGCTGGTATCGTTTATGCGCATAAAGGATCGATTAATTTTAAAGTAGAATCCCAAGGCAAGAATGCTCACAGCTCAATGCCCCAACTAGGTGTAAATGCAATAGATCATTTGAATGATTTCTATTCAAGAGCCAACCAATTATTCCGCAGTGAAATCCATACAGATGAAGTGTTGGGAGACTTTATCTATAATGTAACGATGATTTCCGGCGGGGAACAAATCAACAGCATTCCAAGTGAAGCGAGTCTTCAAGGGAATATCAGAACAATTCCTGGCTATGACAATGATCTTGTTATCAAAAAAATGAACGAGCTTATCGATGAGCTAAACCAAAAAGATACCTATCATTTAACATTGAGCATTGAAGCCAATAAAATTTCAGTGAAAAGCGAAAAAGATTCCGATATCGCAAAAATCGCTCAACAAGTAGCGAAAAAACAAGTCAATGTGGATATTCCAATGGTTGGTGTATCTGGAACGACAGATGCGGCTGAATTTACCAAAGGGAAACAAGCTTTTCCAGTGATTATTTTTGGTCCAGGAAATGAAACACCGCATCAAGTGGATGAATATGTGGATGTCGATAACTATTTGGAAATGGTAGATATTTATAAAGAAATGGCTACGACTTATTTAGCTTAATGAACATCTGTTAAAAGACAAAAGATCTAGAATGGGAACGTCCAATTCTAGATCTTTTCTTATATATTTTAAGTTCGTTTAATTTAGAAAAAACAAACAACTATAAAACAATTTGCTGTATTCCTTCTTCCATTGTCGTGATCTTAAATTCAGGAAAACGCTCTTTAAATTTATCTGAGACGAAGATATTATCCTCTTGATAGCGCGGAAGCAGCTCTTTTAATTCTTTCAATTGATGACTAAACCGACTCCCTAAGTTAAATTGCCACATTTTTAGAACCGTATACGGAAGTTTTTTCTTTAAAATCTGTTCGGAAAAATTGATTATTTCAGAATAAGTTTTGCTATCATCACAAGGTAAGTGCCATGTTTGACCGTAAGCATCTTCGGTGTTTCCAATCAAAGCCATTGCTCGACTGGCATCTGGTGTCCAAATAAGTGTCCGTAAGCTTGAATCATTGAGAGGAACTCGAAGCTTCTTCCCTTGATTTATGTTCTCAAAAATCATGGTATTCGTGATACTTTGTGTCTTACCAGGGCCATAAAATTCTGGCGCGCGACAAATAACCGCATCTATTTCTTTAGCGTTCATCTTATCCAGTAACAGTTGTGCCATATTTGCTCGTACAACTGCTTTTCTGCCTACTGGTCGAAAGGGACTGTCTTCTGTTTGAGGTTCACTATTTTTGGCGTACATATACGTATTATCGAAAAAAACTAATTTTGTTTGATTTTCGATACAAGATTTCATCACATTTGCCATCATTATGAGGAATTGTTCTTCCCACATTTTACTATCCATTGGAAGTCCAGCGGTAAAATAGACAATCTCGCTTCCGATGATCGCCTTATTTGTTTCTTCGTAATTAAGTAGATTGGCTGGAAAAAGTTGATCGCTTTCGTTAACTTTTTTAGGACTACGACTCACTAAGCGAAGATCTGTAGTAAAATTTTTGTGCAACTCCTTGGCGAGTTCTTGCCCGATTTGTCCATTACTTCCCAAGATTGTTTGCATGGTCATTTCCTCCTAAATCTACTTGATTCAATAGTAATTTTGCGACGGAACGAACAGAAAACGGATTTTGTCCAGTAATGATTCGTCCATCTTTTATAGCATAATCTTTATAAAAACGTTTCTTTTTAAAAGTCGCACCATTTTTTTCAGCTATCTCTTTATTTAAGAAAGGGACGACAGATTTTTTTCCAGCAATTATTTCTTCAGTCGTTGTAAAACCTGTAATGGCTTTATTTGCGATAAGATAATTTCCATTATCGTCCTTAATATGTAATAAACCTGCGATACCATGACAAACGGAAACTAAATAGCCATTGTGAGCATAAATTTCTTTAGCGATTGTTTGTAGTTCCTGATTATCTGGAAAATCCCACATTACACCATGTCCGCCAGTATAATATATCGCAAAATAGTCATCTGTGTTTACTTCAGCTGGTTTTAAAGTATTCGTTAATCCTCGATAAACAAAATCTGGATCTTCGTACACGCTTAAGATCGATTCATCCGTGTATTTCATACTTCTAGGGTCTAATGGGATAAAACCGCCCTTTGGACTGACAAAATCATAGGCGATACCAGCTTTGTTTAACTCATCTACAAACTCAGCAGATTCACCTAACCATAAGCCTGTAGGTTCTTTGGTTCCTTGATATCTAGTGACGTTTGTTTCTACGATCAATACTTTCTTCAATTTATTTCCTCTTTTCCGTAAAATCGATGATTTGTTCTATTAACTGTTTCAATTGATTGATTTCTCCTAATTCATGGGTTAAATAGTAGAAATTTTTCGTGCCTTCTCGTCGATAATCAACAATATTGGCATTTTTTAATACTTTTAAGTGATGAGAAACAGCAGGTCTTGATAAGCCGGATGCTTCAATTAAATCTGGAACTTGCAATCCTTGGCAAGCTTGATCTTCCATAAGTCGAAGGATGATTTTTTGGCGTTTTTCGTCACCTAAAGCGGTTAAAAAGGGACTAAGCGCGGCAAAGCTTTCTTTTAATTCAGTCATTTTATTCATAGGTAAACTCCTATTTTTTTATTTTTATCGTTCGTTGGTTTAAACTATTAAACCAAAAGAGTGGAACTTTGTCAAACAATCCGAATTAACTCATAATAAAGTAGTTTTTCTAAGATGTAATCGTCAATATATGTGCTGTCCATTGAGCTTCATTCATCATATTAACTATCAAAAAAATGAATTGTAACAATTCAAAATTGATATTGTTTTTTATAAAAAAAAAGCTCTATAATGAGTGTATATTATGACGAGTAGGGAGAAGAAAATGAGTACAGACGTGAAAAAGAAACGGGAACAATTAAATTTAACGCAGCAAGAATTAGCAGATATACTATACGTAACGAGACAAAGTATTTCAAATTGGGAAAATGGAAAAAGTCATCCGAATAGCGATATTCTAAAGCAGTTAAACAATATTCAGATGCAGTATAAAAGATAACCTATGTGAGATGGTTGGCTAAATCTCTTTTAAAAAAAGCTGTCTCATGATTAGTAGCTGTATCCATTGAAAGAATTATGGGTATCGTATTGAAATTTAATCAAAAAAATAAACCATCTTTAACTTTGGTGAGCAAGATGGTTTAAATACCTGATGATAGCTTGTTAGATTTTCATTGTCATTTGTTGTGGTCTATATCAACTAAATAGCAGTTAATTTTTTCGCTAACATGTCCCATTCTCGATCTAAAGGAACGCTGGAGAACTTGAAAAACGTACAATTCAAGCTAGATGGAGGCAATGGGAAATTACAGATACATATATCGATATCCAACCGCTCAATTAAATTATTATCAATTGGTTGATTAAAAATAAAAGACAGTTCCGCTGTTTTAGGAACATATTTATGCGCTAGATATTTATAATAAGTCGTTTCCGCAGAAGTACCGCTTAGGGCAAAAAGCACTTTGCTCCTGCGATTGACTTTGGCTTCTGTGAGTGAGGTTAAACTTGCCGCTAAATCCTCTTTATACAAAAAATCATCATGATTCTTCAAAATGTCGTTCCAGAGAGCGATCGTTTTGGGGTATTTTTTTTCCATTAGTAGTTTAAAATCAGAATTATTTTTTTGAAATAGTGGAGAAAGTTCCTGCAACGCTTGTTCGTTCACTAGAAACGCTTTAATAATCGCTTTTAATTCAACGTTCAAAGAATAGCTTAAATTCGAATATTGAAAAAATTCGGTCGCTAGATGTTCAAAAGATTCCATTTCACTTAAAAAGCTATTTGGTAAAAAATAGCTTTTTTCATCGTAAACAATCGTATCAAGTGAAATAAGAAAAGAAAAAATAATCTCAGCATCGTTGATACGACTATAAATATTGGCATTCAGTGTTTGATTTATGGCATTTTTTAAAACTAAAAATACGTCATTTTTAGCATATTTTTCGTGAATTTCCTGTTTAAGATAAACTAGCTTATTTTGCTTGATACGTTGCTCGCTAACTGCCAGCCAGCGGATCAAACGGTGGTAATCAACATTAAGGATTAAACCATATGTATGGGTCAGATTTCTTAAAAGTGCATAAAGATCTGCTTGCTTTTGTTCTGGATAGCTATTGTGACTAAAGTCAGCGACTTGCTCAAAAAAATGGAAATAAAAGTAGCGAATATTTATTTCGTCACCGAGTATTTCAATCGGCGAAAGACTCAAAGTTAAATCAAACTCATCTAAAACCTCTTTTAAAATGGAAAGGTGCTTACGCAGCGTAGACTCTGCTATGAAAAATTTTTCTGAGAGATAGTCAATTGTCTCACTCCTCCCATAAAACGTATCTTCAACGATTGAAAAAAGAATATTGTTTTTCACTTCGTCTTCAATGTAGCTCAAAACTGGATTGATATCTACGGCAGTATTTAAAAATAAAGAACTGTTCTCAAATACAACCGATTCGGGAAATAATTCTACTAGTGATTGGGCATCTCTCCGTAACGTTTTTGGAGAAACTTTACAGATTTGTGCAAGCTCCGACATCAACAAAGGAAGATCCGACTCTAATAATAAGTTTAATACTGTAATTTTTCGTTTTGTTGAGGCATCAATTAGTAAGTTATATCCAATTTTATTCATTTTCATTCCTCCTAAATCATTTCTTTATAAAATCATAGCAAAAATAACAGACAAAATTTATTAGTTTTTTCTCCACTGAGAGAAAAAAGGGATAAAAATATTGATAAAACACATGTAATTCTTATAAAAAAATAAAATAAAGATGTGAAAAATAATATGTACTCTTTTTATTCTTTAATTTATAGGGCTTTGGTATTTGTCTCTACCTGGGACAAACTTGGTTTGTGAAAAAATAATAGATAGACTATCTTTTTGGTAGATAAAAAAATGAAGGAGGAAACAAGAGATGTATAATTTAGCCATTTATAATGCTGCAAATTATAGTACACCAACATCGATCAAAGTATCCGAGTTCTATTTTAAAGATGTAGAGCAATTATTAAGTCACATAGACAATATTCATGGTGTGATTATTTATACGACAAATGATGAGCATCAAAATAATGTTTTAGAGTTGATTTTAACAATCAAAAGACACTGCTCATTACCTATTTGGGTTAGAAATGAGACAGAACAGCCGATGAGTAAAAACTTGAATTTGGAATTGGGGGTTTTAGGAAATCTGGATGCAACGATATCTAATGAGGAAATGTTTGCCATGATTGAAAACACATTAGAATTATTGAATCCAATATCTGACGAATCAATCACAAATAATAATCCGTCAAATCAACTACAATTGAACTCTTTAAATTGTAGCATGAAACTGCCGAACAAGGCAGAAGTATGTCTTACGCGTTTAGAATACAAAATGATGTCGTTATTAGCGACCAGAATGAATCAAGCTTTTACATATGAAGAAATTTATCAATGTGTTTGGTCAGAAGATAGAGAGAGCGATAATTCAATAAGAAAATACCGAACATCCAACTTAGCTTTTCACATTAGAAATAAACTAAGTCATCACGGCATTAATCCTAAAATACTTAGAACGGTTCGTTCAGTTGGTTATTTACTTGATTCTAATATCGAAAGTAGTTTTATAAAGGAGGTGATGCAGTATAGCAGCTAAAGAGGCAAGAAAGGAGGGACAGTAGAGAAAAATGAATAAAAAGAAATTACTCAGTGTCAATATCTTTATACTCTTGATTCTTGGATTGACGATAGTTAGTGAATTTTATTTTTCTGCGACAAACTTATTTGCGAAAGCATCGGTTTCTATGGAAGTGTTAGAAGATGAAATTATAGTGGATGAGTCTTTTTACCTACAAATCAACGACGAGCGTGATGAAGTGGGAGAAGAAGTGCCGCTGGATTTAGCAAAACTAGATGTTGAAGAATCTTCTAACTCAAATAATGAGCAAACTGAAGCTAAAAGAAAATTAATCCTTGTTATCCCTGATGGAATAACCTTTGATGCACGACTTCAAGAGGCATTGATTCAGGAACAAGAACTATCGAGTGAGCAATTTATTTTTGATTGGGATGAAACGTCTAGAGAATTGAGGATACATGTTCCCGTTTCTAAAAACTCTGTCAACGTTGCGTTAGTAGCACAATCTAGTGAAACGCATATGCTCAAATTATTTGATGATAGAAAGCAAGAAGAATTAGCAAGTTTAGCTATTGTTGCTTTGGAATCTGACGAAGATCCATCATTTGATGAGACAACTGATCAAGAAGAGAACACTCCCACACAAACTGTTGAAGCGGATCTTAAAGAAGAAAATCAGGATTTAGTTTCAGAAAAAGAACTGTATAATACGGAATTTAGCGACCATTTTCAAGTATATACGTGGGATCAGTTAGTCCAAGCGATATCAAATAACTCAATTACTAAAATAATTTTAATGAGGGATATTTCTTCTGTAGGGACAAATAATTTTGCTTCGAGAACGGAAAACTTAGAAATCAACGGTAACGGATTTACCTTATCTCTTAATAGTAATAGTGTAATGCTTGGAAATTTGAGTTCGGGTATTGAAAAAACCTTTCATTTTAACAACATAACGATTCCTTTTTCAAATACTTCTACAGATTTTATCCGAGCAAACGATTCTGTAGCTGGCGGAAGATGGCGAATCTTGCTTGAAAATACAACAATATCAGGATCCAGGAGAGCGGTCGATGCAAGACGTTCTGAAGTGACGTTAAAAGGAAATACTTATATTAGAACTAGAAGATCTAATTTTGCCTTAGGAAGTTTCGTCGTTGAAGAAAATGCTCACTATACGAGCGTAGTTTTTAATAGCAACCTTGCAGCCGTTTGGTTTCCTCGAAATGTTAGCGGCGCAGCAGTTACTGGTACGAATTCAGAATTTCGCGTAAAAACGGATGCAAGAGTTAATTTTTATAGAGAAAACAACGTAAATGCTTCACAACCTGCAGTTTTCCGACATTTTCGGACCTATACTATTGAAGAAGGGGCGAAAGTAAATTACTTTTACCAGAATCAAAATGGTGGGGTTGCTCCTTTAGGTGACCAAAGTGCAGCGAATGGTCGACCACAAGCATACACTATTTTATCTGGCGGAGAATTGAATGTGTATACGTCAAATCAGATGGGGATTCACTTTCGTAGGCGTGATACTTCTTTAGTAACAGAAACTGGAGGAAAAATGAATGTCTTACTATTAAATCAAAATAATAATATCATTCCAGGAATCCCAGTTTCACCCGATGAAGGAGGAGACGGAGATGAAGATGATGGTGCTGACGGAGATGAAGATGAACCAGATGTGTCCTTAAATACATTGATAAACCTTGCAGGAACGAGAACGAGCATATCTATTAATGATCCTAGAAGTCTAGACATTAGAAGTAACGCTGCTACTAACTTACTTGCGATATCTTCTACATCTTCTTTTTCAATCAATGATGCTAACATCAGTATTTGGCGAAACTCAGAACCTTTCTGGAGAGAGCCTCTTATAGTTAGAGAAAATGTTACGAGGTATTCACAACAGGGACAAGTAGTCTCTACAACGGATAGTTGGTTGATGATGCTTAACGTAAGTGTGACATCTAATGATTATAAAAGAATATCTGCTAAAGGAACAACTATTTATGAAAATGAACAGGCAGAAATAACTGTTTCTTATATTGACGAAAGTGGCAAGATTATTTTTCCAGAAGAAATGCTACCAGGAATAATCGATGTTCCGACAGTCATTGAAAGTGCAATCCCTGGAGGTTTGTTAGAGACATCAAATTACACTGTGAAAAATATTATAACGACAAATGGTAGATATGATGAAGCATCATTTGAGTTCACCCCAGACAGTTCTAGTGCATCGTTAGCCTTTATTCTTGAATCTTCCGATATACCAGTGGCAGAAGGTACGGTGGAAGTGCGATACCAGTCAATTGATGGTGTTTTACTAGCAAGTGAAACGATGACAGGCGAAGTAGGAACACAATACATTACGGAAGTCAAAAATTTCGAAGGTTGGGAACTGGTAGAAGAACCTTTAAATGCGACGGGGACATTTACGGAAGAAACAATCACCGTAACGTATGTGTATAAAGAAGTTCCCAAACAGGCAGTCTTAACTGTCCAATTCATTAATGAATTGGAGCAATTGCTCCCTGGATATACGGTTAGAATAGAAACGCAAGTTGGTGATGAGATTGATTTGACGAAGGAACAAGCAGTCGTTGAGCAATTAGCTGCTCTAGTAAGTGCTGGCTATGAACTAAGTGAACGACCTGACAATGAAACGGCATTTAAAATTGAAGCAGCGGAAATGACCGTTCAATATAAGCTTCAAGGATTGCTAAGTCTAGTTTCTGCACCGCAGTCAATCGATTTTGGCTCTATTACGTATGATGCAACAACAAAACGTGTGGAAGACCCTGAAATTGACCAACCACTGATTGTTGCTGATACTCGAGCAGATAATAGCAATGGTTGGACATTAACAGCTGCACTATCTTCTCCAATGAAAAATGAAACCGGACAAGAACTGCGCAGTGCTTTGCGTTACGTCTATGAAGGGCAAGAAACACTCTTGGACACAAATGCCCAAATGGTTTATTTAAATCAAGAAGGAGTATCAGGTCGTTTTGATATTAGTGACAGCTGGGGAACAGAGAATGGGACGGATGGCGTGAAACTAGAAATCGGTTCATCTGAAATTGTTCATACAGGCAGTTATACAGGTGTCATTACCTGGAAAGTAATGGCTGGTCAGCCGTAGAGGAGAGAGAAAAATGAGACTGTATATAAAAATCATCGCTATCTGTTCCTTGTTGCTAGTCTGTATTGGCGCTACCTTTATAACGGTGAATGCTTCTGAAAAAATTGGTGGACAAGTTCGAACAAACGGGACTATTTCATTTTATGAAGAAGAAAAGACCAATCCGCCCGTTGATTCTGAATCCTCAGAAAATAACGATCTAGATGCAATAAAAAAACCAACAGGTAACTTGCCGAGTACTGGGGAGATCATTGGAAAGTTCCGTTTTGTTGGCATAGGACTCCTATTGCTTCTGCTGCTGTTATTTTTACTACGTAAGTGGACCAAGGAGGAAATGGAGCGATGAAACAACAACTTTTGAAAGCGACCGCTAGTGCCGTATTGTTGCTGTCAGCCGTCAGTATGTTTTTGTTTGAGGCCGAAGCAACTTCTGGATGGTTGGAGCAATCGGGTACAGTGACAGTGGAAGGCAATTCGATTTCTCCCCCTATAGATCCTGAAAATCCCGAAGAAGTTGTCGATCCAGGCGAGAGCCCTTCAACGGAAGGTACCTTGCGTATTGATTTTGTTTCAACACTTCATTTTGGTCAAGCTGATCTAGCAGCTTCAAACCGTATCTATACTGCATTTGCGCAACAATTTTTAGGAGATACGGATCCAAGAGGTAGTTTTATCCAAGTGACCGACCAGCGGACGCAGTCTACAGGCTGGACACTTCAAGTGAAACAAAATTATCAATTTAGAAATGCCACGATTCAAGAAGCAAGTGAACAAGAATTAAACGGAGCTGTATTATCTTTAGATAAAAGCTGGGCCAACAGTAGTGGAACAAGCCAAGCGCCAAAAGTAACCAGCGATCCAATCGATCTTCAGACAATGGATACAGCATACGAGTTAGCAACTGCAACGCTAGGAAACGGGCGTGGTGTATGGATAATTGCTTTTGGTGCTTCGCAAACGAATAGCAACCAGATAGAAAATACTCTAACTCCAGCCTTAGATTCTTCGGGGCAAGCAATCATGGATGAATTTTCGGGAAAAGCAGCGTATCGTAATTCAGCGATCAGTTTGACTGTTCCCAACGCAACAAAGATTCATCCTTTACAGTACACAACAGAACTCACGTGGATTTTAGCGGAGTTACCTTAATCATGTGGTACGTCTGGTTTCATCCAGATTATCAAATAAATAAAAAAAATCAACTAATAGGAGGAAATACAACATGAAATTTACATCACTATCATCAGCAGCAATCATCGCTGCACTAACAATCGGTGCTTTAGCACCAACAGCAGCAGTTGCTGCACCGGAGGAATTGGATTCTATTGGGAGCGTAAAAGTGGAAGAAGGTGGTACCGATCCTGACGAGGAAATTGATACCGTGGACCCAGAGAATCCAGATGAAACATTGCCAGAACCCGATCCAGATGGTCCAGATGAAATTGTTAATCCAGATATTGGTCCTTTGATGATTGAACGTGTTAGTAGCTTAGAGTTTGGCAGCATTAAAACATCTGCAAACGAAGTGAAAACATTTGCCTCTCCAATGAATTATGGTGAAGCAGGTACGCGTGGAAACTTTGTTCAATGGCGTGATATTCGTGCTGGAGGCATGTTTGGTTACACTTTGACTGCGGAAATGACGCAACAATTTACTGGGGAAAGTTCAAATACGCTAAATGGCTCAACGATTGACTTTAGTAATGGGTTTATGACAGCTCAGGGTGATAATACAAATAATGCTCCATCAACCATTAATTCTGATTTCCAACTGACAGAAGATGGTGGTGCGCAAACGATTGTAACTGCTAGTCAAGAAGAACAAGAAGGAAAAGGACGTTATATCATGGCCTTTGGTAACAGTGCAGATTCAACAGCAGATGAGTCTATACTATTAACAGTACCAGCTGCCACAGCTTCAAATATGGCGATTGGTGATTATACTGCCAAGGTCACTTGGAAAGTTGTCGCTGCTCAATAATTTCAACTATGCTTAAGCAGAGTCGCTGTTTTTAACCACCTTTTATTTGGAATTTAAGGGGCTGAGGTCTAACTCAAGGAGTTACGTCCTAGCCCCTTTTTAGTAAAAAAATACATATAAAATAATTAGATCTGAGGAGATTCGAATGCTAAAAAAACGACAACTGATGTTATTTATTACCTGGATCACATTTTTAACACTATCAATGATAGTTCCTACCAAGTCAGCTTATGCTGAATCTGGCGAAGATATTGCTGGAGCTACAGGCTTTACCTATAGTTTAACGTTCCCAGAAAATCAAATGGAAGACAACATCGGCTATTACAAACTGAAGGTAACTCCGGGTCAAGAACAAACACTTGCTATCACGGTGAGTAATCCCAGTGCCGAAAAAGTAACGATCGATGTTAGTTTAAATGGTGCGAAAACCAATCAAAACGGTGTGATTGAATACGGGGATTCAACTATCGACAATGATGAATCACTAAAATATGATTTTGTCGATTTGGTAACTGGACCTGAAAAAGTGGAGTTAGAAGCTGGTGAAACGAAAAAGATTGAGTTAAAACTTCAAATTCCAGAAACGGGTATCGAAGGTGTGATCGCTGGAGGTATCCAACTGATGAAAGCAAATCAAGATGAAAATGTCACCAACCAAGGGGGATCGCATATTATTAATCAATATGCGTATGTGATTGGTTTATTGTTACAAGAATCAGAAGAAGAATTAGCGCCTGATTTAAAGTTTAATCAAGTATTTGCGGGTCAAAATAGTTATCGGAATACTATTTTTGTTGATTTTTCCAATATTATTCCTGCTTTTCTTAATGAGATGACAGTAGAAACACAAATTACAGCTAAAGGACGAGACGCTGTCTTGTTTGAACGGAAACAGACGGGAATGCGTATGGCACCAAATTCATTTATTCAATTTCCAATCAGTATGAATGGGGAACGAATGGTCTCAGGTACCTATGTAGCAACTACCTTGGTCACTTCAGGAGATCAGCGCTGGGAATGGACAGAAGAATTTGAGATCACTCGAGAAGATGCGAATAAATTCAACGAGCAAGATGTTAGTTTGGTACCAGAAAAAGGGAAAAATTGGGTCTTGATTGCCATGAGTATAGCTGGTGCGATTGTTATTGTTGGGAGTGTATATTACATTATCAGGATTGTACGTAAACGGAAAGAAAAAGAGGAACTAGAAGCTAAAAAAGCTCGTAAAAAAAAGAAAGCTGTTCAAGTAAAGAAAAATAAACAAGATAAAAATCAATAAGTTGATCCGCTTGTTTAGAGTAAAAATTTGTAGCTTATGTTAAAAAAGCACCGTGGCTGAGATCCACGGTGCTTTTTAAGGTTCTTTTTTACTTCATAAATTTCACATTCTGAACAAATGTTTCTAATTCTTCTCTACGCTCGATATTGTGGTTGCATTTTTCACTATCATAACAAATATAATTCCCACGCTTCGTATACATCCCATCGCCAGACTCTTTCACCTTAGACAGAAACATCGAAACTTCTGACGTTTCATGACAAATCGGGCAGATACCTTTTTGAGTCGTAGGAGAAATCGTTCCGGAAACACCGATTAGTTGTCCGTCAATTGAAGCGATAATAAATTTTTGCTGTTTCCCGCTATCATTCCAGCTGTAAAAAGTATAATCTCTCAAGTCCATTGTTTCCCATTCTGGGATTTTCAATTTCTTTGTCTTTTTAAAGAGCTTTGTCAGTTGTTGTTTTGAAGGCGGATCAAATGGAATAACCGCTTCTTTTAATCCTTCCAAATATTGTTCCAGTCTAGGTTTAGAAGTTGCTGCTTCTAAGAAACCTTCCAATAATGGTTGTAACGTATCTTTATCTGAACCAAATTGCTCATTGATTTTCTCAAGAACAATCGCTTGCAGTGTTTTGACCGTATTTTTATCATTTACAGATAAATGAGCTTGTAGCAAAATATTGGCTTGTTTTCTAATAAAATTAAATTGATATGGTTGTATTTTTGTATTCATAATGGATTTCCTCTCTATCATTCAAGTGACAAAGTACTTTGCGTAAAGGCAATCCTTCAACAACCAAAGCACTTTATTATTCCAAACCTGAATGGGCTTTTGAATGAGATACGTTTTTTTGAATTGGTATCATATTATCACCCCGCTAACATAATTTTCCTTTATTATAACGCAAACACGAAAAATTATAAATTGGTATAGCAAAAAAGCAATTGGTTCAGTTGAAAAACCATAAAGAGTAAGCTAAACTAAAACATGGCGCAATTTTAAATTGAAAATAAACGATTAAACATAAAACAAATCTTAGGAGTGAAGCAATTGGAAAACAGATATGTCATCATCCTCGCTGCCGGTAAAGGAACACGCATGAAATCGAAACTTTATAAAGTGTTGCATCCTGTCGCTGGAAAACCAATGGTAGAACACATCATGGACCAAGTAGAAAAAACGAATCCAAGTGAAGTCGTGACAATTGTCGGTCATGGTGCAGAAGCAATCAAAAGCCATTTAGGCGAACGTAGCCAATATGCTTTACAAGCAGAACAATTAGGAACAGGTCATGCGGTGTTACAAGCAGAAGCACATTTAGCAGGTAAAAAAGGTACAACCCTTGTTATTACAGGCGACACGCCGTTATTAACCGCTGAAACATTAGCGAATCTATTTGACTATCATCAAGGGAAAAACGCCAGTGCGACGATTTTAACAGCTCATGCTGAAGATCCAACTGGATACGGTCGAATCATACGTGATCATGTAGGCATTGTTGAAAAAATCGTGGAGCAAAAAGATGCGTCAGAACAAGAAGCGCGCGTTCAGGAAATCAATACTGGAACATTTTGTTTTGATAATGAAGCCTTGTTTAATGCCTTATCTAAAATCAATACCGACAATGCACAAGGGGAATACTATTTAACAGATATTATTGAGATCCTTAAAAAAGAAGGTAAGACCGTCGCTGCTTACCAAATGGCTGATTTTGAAGAAGCGATGGGGATCAACGATCGTGTGGCTTTAGCTGAGGCGAATAAAATCATGCACCGCCGTTTAAATACAATGCATATGAGAAATGGTGTCTCATTCGTTGATTCTGATTCAACTTATATTGATGAAGGAGTTGTGATCGGTTCAGATACGGTGATTGAAGCTGGCGTGCATTTAAAAGGGAAAACAGTGATCGGTGAAGATTGCTTTATCGGTGCACATTCTGAAATCGTTGATAGCGTGATTGAGGATAATGTAAAAATCGCACAATCTGTGATTGAAGAAAGTATCATTCGCAAAAATGCGGATGTCGGTCCATTTGCTCATATTCGTCCGAAAGCTGAAATCGGTGAACGTGTCCATGTGGGGAACTTTGTGGAAATTAAAAATGCGACAGTGGCAGAAGATACTAAAGTCGGTCATTTAACATATGTTGGCGATGCAGACTTAGGGAAAAATATCAATGTTGGTTGTGGTGTGGTTTTTGTTAATTATGATGGAAAAGATAAACACCGCACAACAGTCGGAGATCACGCGTTTATTGGCTCATCAACAAGTTTGATTGCACCAGTAAAAGTTGGGGCAAATACAGTGATTGCAGCAGGTTCTACGATTACCAATGATGTAGAGGAATTTGATTTGGCAATTGCTCGAGCAAGACAAGAGAATAAAACAGGTTATGCGAAGAAAATGCCTTATTTTGAAGATAAGAAATAATCAATTAAAAAGAAGCAAGCGACCAGCGCGGTCAGCTTGCTTCTTTTAATTACTCTACTTTCCGTTTCCGGTTATGTTCATAAAAGCTGTATCCAGAAATACCTAAGAATATCAAACCTAAACTTACATAAGAGACGATTTTTTCGCCTGTTTTTGGAAGATCTTTCGCAAGGGTTGGTGTTTTTACTTCGCCTTGTTTTTCTTTTTCAGTATCTGTGATTCGCTTATTAAACTCAGCTTCTGAAATAGAAATGATCCGTTCACCTGGGAAGGCTTCTTTGTATTGTGCTAGATCAATATTTGTTGCAGCGTTGTAGATACGTAGATTAGATGCTTTCTTTAAATGATTGATCAAAACTGTATCTAAGGATGGGCCTTCATCTCGTTTTCCACCAAGCATATCGTAACCATCGCCACCTGCTGCTAAAAAGTCATTGGTAGCCATGTGATAAGTTGCTTTTTTGTCAATAGGTTCAAATGTACCAGTTTTTCTATTTTGAACTTCAATGAACAATATCCGTTCACCAACGATTGTTTTGTCGGTTCCATTTCCTTCGTCTGCAGGCATCAATGAACCTTTTTTCGTCGAATCATAGTAAACTCGGATGGTACTAGATACGTGAAGGAAACCACCGTTTGCGCCAAGTTTTGGTTGGTTGTATTCATCTAAGATGACATTATCAGCTTCGTCTTTTTGTGCCATCGAACGAAGAGAGAATTCAAACATATCTTTGACCTGTGCCCCAGTTACTTCTATTTGAGAGATGGTATTGCCAAAAGGCATCACAGCAATAACATCGCCTAAAGTTACTTTTCCAGGTTCGATATTTGCACGAATCCCACCGCCATTTGTTACAGCAAAATCAGTCGGATTTTTAAATCCGTCTTGTCCGTAAGCGAACATTGCATCGCCAATCAAGTTACCTAAGTTGGTTTCTCGTGTTCGTACGTTATCACGTTCACCGTTGAACTGATAAGGATTATTTTCGATGATTATTTTTGAATTTTCTTTTTCAAAGTTTGCACGAGCTGCATCAACAATTGCTTTAACAGCTGGATCTTCTGCTAAGTCGGCAAGTGTATCAGCTGGAGTTAAGGATGCTGTTTTTTTACTCAAATCAGTTAAATCAACAGTCACTAAACCAACATTATTCAAATAATTCCCCGTTTGCGTGTACATCACATTTCCAAATGGTTTTCCACCGTTCACAGCTGTATGAGAGTGTCCATCTAAGACTGTGATATTCAAGTCTGAAAACTCTTTGCTCAAACTTTCTGCCAACGTATCACCACGCCATTCATGAGGTGTCGTTTCGTCAATACCTAAATGTCCAGTAACAACATAAGCATCAATCTGTTTGGCATGATCTTTTTGAATATCCTTAATCGCTTTTTTTGTTTCCGTGATTGGGTCTTTAAATGTTACACCGTGTACATTGTTTGGATGAGTTTTAGTTGCTGTTTCTGGTGTTGTAACACCAATGATCGCATAAGTTTTTCCATTTTTTTCAATGATTTTGTAAGGCTCAAAGGCTAGTTTTCCATCTTTAAACGTATTGTTTGAAAGAATTGGGAAATTCAATGCTTTTTTATACTTCATCGCAGTGTCATAACCAAAATCAAATTCATGATTTCCAACAGCCATCGCATCATAGCCAACTTCATTCATCGCCTTGACCATGTCCATGCCTTTAGAAAAGTTAGAAATCGGCAGTCCTTGGAAAGCATCGCCTGCATCGATTAATAGTTCTGGTTGGATTAGGTCTTTATAGGTTTTCAAACGTGCCATACCTAAAACATCTTTACCGTTGCCTTCTAGCCGCCCATGAACATCATTGGTATGCATAATCGTGATTGCTTTAGATTCAGGTTCAGGCTCTGGTTCAGGTTGATATCCTGCATCGATCACATCTTGTTTAGTAATTGGTTTCACATTGGGCGTTCGTCCATCTGCTGCAGGTTCTGTATGCAGTATACCGTCATTGACTAATTTAACAGCTACATCACGCCAATTTTTGTCAAAATCATATCCAATTACTTCCCAGTTATTTTCGATTTCTGCTGCTGGATCAAGGGTTTGTTTTTCTCGAATATAATCAGCGATTAATCCTCGAAGAGTTTCGGGATCTGAATTATAAACTGGCTCACCACTGACGATTCCTTGCGCTAATAAGCCTTCATAGCGATAGTTGTTTATCGCTATTGTGTAGGTCGCCTGAAGGTCAACGGCTTTCCCATCAATTGTTGGATTGATAATGCGTTTCCCATGAGGTTTGGAAATATCAATCTTATAGGAAATACCAGAAAATACATCATAATTATATACACGAATTTTTTCATTGAAGCTAATTGTTAGGTCATCAGGACCAGGTGTGTTGTAATAGTCCGCCTGATTTTCCATGTATTTTAGCAGATTTTCTCCAGTGATATTGGCGCTGACTAATGTATTCGGATATTTATAGATATCAAAAATATTGGAATAAGAAATATCTCCAGCATTTAATTTACTGTCTGCTTTAAAAAGTGCAGAGGCAGCAAGTTTAGCACCTGTTGCTTTTCTTTGAGCATTATTGATCAGAGAAATCATTGCTGTTGGGCGTAATTGAGCTTCAGGGATTCCCTTCACTTCTTCTGGAGGTAAAAAGTTTCCAGAAGCTGTCCCGATTTTTTCAGAGATGAAATTTCTAGTTTGATCATGATAAGCTTTTGTTTCGGCTTTTAATCCTTCATCTGCTGGAACTGTTTTGGTGTTGATGATAGCAGCATTACTATTTTTAACTTGCCATTTGTCGTTTGATTTTTCGATATCCAGATCGATTCGTACCATTTCAACACCAGTGTCTTTAGGACCAGCTACAGGAACTAACCCATTTGGACCTTGTAGCTTTTCAGCGAACGAGCGATGGTCATGACCTAAAATGTATGCATCAATGCCAGCAACGTTGTTAATAACTTCATCGGCACTAGCGGCTGGATCAGAACTTTGTCGACCAGCATGTATTGAAGCAATAATGATATCTGTTTCGCCTTTTAATTCGGCAACAGCTTTTTCAGCTTCTTCTTTTAAGGGGATGAAATTAAGACTTTCCACTTTTGCGCCGTCCCATAAAGGAATTTGTGGTGTGGTAAGACCAATGATTCCTACCGTTAAGTCTTTTGTGCCGTCACCATCTAGATCAATCTCTTTTTTCATGGTTCCGCCAACAAAGCGGCTTTTTGAGTTTTTTACATACGTGTTAGCAGATAAAATTGGGAAATTTGCCTCAGTATTAAGTTTTTTGATCAAATCCAAGCCGAAGTTAAACTCATGGTTCCCCAAAACCATTGCATCATATTTCATATAGTTCATTGCTGTGATCATTGGATTTGGTTGATCGATCAAAGGCGCTTTATTATAAAGATCATCCGTTAAAATAGTTCCTTGATTCATATCGCCATTGTCAATCAAAATAGTACCCTTAGGATTTTCTGAGCGGACATTATTTACAACAGAACTTACTTGAGAAAGACCGACAGGCGTTTGCTTATCATCCTCATACGACCAGTCCCAAAGTTGGCCATGGACATCAGAGGTACCTAAAATCGTCAATTTTTGTGGAGTACTGATTGTTTCCGCCGCTGTCTTTTGGGCGACTTCTTGTTTGGTACTTGAAACAGTAGGACTTTCTGAAACGGATGCTTCTGTTGATTGGGTTTCACTACTTGACGTTGCTTCAATAGCTAATGCCGTAACTGCATTCGTACTTGCGAGTAAAGTGGAAACCATTAATACCTGTAACCCAAGTTGTACTTTTTTCAAAACTGACTTTTTCACAAAATTCCTCCTTGTTTCATTGCATTTTAGACACATTATTAAAATGAAAGCCTATTCAAATGAACGAGAATGCGTTTTCATTATGTGGCTATCCATAATAATAATACATATATATTGACTTGTCATTAGAAAATGTATTGAATAATTGACTTCGAAGCAAAAAAAATGAAATAAGCACAATGTTTAATAAAATTTTACATTATAATCTGAATGGAAATGTTATTGAATGTTACTTATAATTAATTGTAATATTTTATTTACAATCATTTTTCACTTTGTTATAATTAATTAATCACAATTAATGTGAAAAAACACACAATGGAGGGTTTCTCATGAAAGAATTAGAAATGAAAGAATTGGTTGAAAAGTCAGAAAAATTAGCTAAGGTCAATGACTTATGGTATTTTGTTAAGTCTCAAGGTGGAGCTTGGATTGCAGGATCTGGAAAATAATTTTCAGCATTCTCTGTACATCTATGTAACATAATTGGACAGTTTTCATTTGAGTTTTTTCAATTGAAAGCTGTCTAATTTTTATTTATTTGATTGTTGTAGTGATTATAGGATGGTGAAGGATTTGTATGAAAGTGTTGTAATAAATTTAGGAGCGCGATGTAATGCAACTTGTGAACACTGTTGTTTTTCATGCTCTCCTAGTAAAAAAGAGTCCTTGAACAAAAGTGAAATTATCGAATTAGTGAAGAGTTTTTCAAAGGATTTAAAAGTAAAAGTTATTTCATTTACTGGAGGAGAAATTTTTTTAAACTATTCCTTTTTAAAAGAATTACTAGAAATAGTCAATTCATATGAGAAAAAAAGCACATTGATTTCAAATGGTTTCTGGGGAGGAAACGTTGAAAAAGTCAACTCTTATTTTAAGGATATGACACGATTAGGCGTAACGAATCTTTCGATTAGTCATGATGATTTTCATGCAAAATTTGTCAAGACAGAATATATCAAGAATATTTTAGAAGAAAGTAGAAAGTATTCCGCAGTTCAAGTTGTTGTAAACATTGCTGTAAGCAATAGCAATATGGGAAATCAAATCATTGAGGAATTGGATGAAGCAGCTTTGGGTATACCTTTGACAAAATTCCCACTAATTCCAGTTGGTGAAGCTGAAAATATGGATAATAGTGAGTTTCAAAAAATTTATTCAATAGATAATCTTGAGCAGTTAGAGTGTCCAGGGTATGAGCCTGTCTATCACTTTGATGGTAATGTCTATCCGTGTTGTTCGCCTGCAGTCTTTGATACAGCGCTGATTTTAAATGATGAACCTTGTCAAAGTTTTGATAAAACCATAGAGAAAATGAATGCTAATCTTTTATTATATATTATGAGAAAAGAAGGTTTTAGATGGTTTATTGAGATTGCTATGAACAATCAAGAATTTTCTCATATACAGATTGAAGAAAAATTCTCCTCTATTTGTACAATTTGTCGTCAATTATTTAAGTCAGAAGAGAATATCAAGCTATTTACACCTTATATGAGGGAATATTATGAGCAAATGTTATAAATATAAAGATAATCAATATGAAATATTTGTTGAAGAGTATGTATTTATCAAAGACATAGAAAACAATGTGTATTTAAAAAATGAAATTAATAATTTGCCGAAATCGATATCGAGTTCACTAATTGAGTATATTCCCAAAGTGCATGGATTGTCTTTTATTTTATTTGTTTTTTTATTCGTATTTTTACTTATCAGCAATCTTATTTTATTAAATTATGCTGATGTTAGTATTCAAGCGATACCTATCAGTGATTATTTAGCTTATCTTTTTTTAGTTGGCTATCTTTTGTTTAATATATTTACACATGAGATGGGTCACATAAAAGCTTTAAATTATATGGGGAGAAAACATCAAAAAGTAGGATTCAAACTGAATTATTATGTTTTCCCAGCTGTTTATGTCGAAATGAATGAAGTTTATCTTTTATCCAAAACAGAAAAAATAGTTGTTCATCTTGCTGGTTTGGTTACCAATTATATGATAATCAATCTATTTCAGATAGTTAATCTTTTGTTTTTTAGTAGTAAAACGATTGATAGTGCATTTATATTTTTTTCATACGCGTTGTTGTGGAACTTACTTCCGATACTGAATTCAGATGGATACAAAGTATTGATTACGCTATTTAATATAGACGAATTAGATAATAAGAGAAAAAACCATATGATTGTAAAAACGATACAAGGTATCAGCATTTTGTTAGCCGTTTGGACAGTCATTAGTTGGTTTTTGTGAGGTGATGTATGTTGTTAACATTTAATGATTATAATTTGAAAGTAAAAAATAAAACGTTGTTAGAAAACACAAATTTTTCCTTTGTTAAGGGGAAAATCAATCATATTTTAGGAAAAAATGGGGTAGGTAAATCACAGTTTGCTAAAGATTTATTGCTGAATATGAGCGGTTTAATAACACCTGAAATAAGTGATAATGTTACGATAATTTCAAGCTTTTCAAATGTTCCTAATGATTTGAGCAGTAAAGAGTTATTAGCTATTTTAAGAAAAAGATTTGGAGCAGATTCAGTAGAACATTTAGCTAGTTCTCTACATGTTGAAAATATATCAATGAATACATTGATTGGACAATTGAGTGATGGGCAAAAGCAAAAATTGAAACTATTGTCGTTTTTATTGGAAGATAAATCAATTATTGTTTTTGATGAGATTACAAATGCTCTAGATAAACAAACAATTAACGATATCTATCTATTTTTAAATAAATATGTTGCTGAGCAACCAGAAAAATTCATTTTAAATATTACACATAACTTGTCAGATTTAAAAAATTTAGGTGGGAATTACTATCTTATTGAAGACCTTAAAATGACTAGTTTTGAACAGCAAGATGACGTCATAAAAGCGTATATTGAGGGGTGATGAATTGGAAATAAAAAGAACTATATCTAATAAGATCGTATTTGTTTTACTCGCTGTGATACTAGCTACATTTTTAATGGGTTGGATCTTACCAGTTGGAATCGACAAAGTAAGCAGCCTGACTTATCGGGAATATTTGTTTAGCACATACACGGTATTCACACAATTTGGTTTTTTGATGTTTGCTTTTCTAGTTGCATTTTTTATCAACAAAGAATATTCTGGAAAAACTATTTTGTTTTATCGAATGATGAAAGATAATAGCTTTACTTTCTACTGTAAAAAAGTTTTGACGTTAGTTGTTGAGACATTGGGAATAATTTTTAGCATCCTTTTGATTATTTCAGCTGTTTTTAAGGACTTTTCAGTTTTCTTACAAATGTTTTTCTTGTTTTCAATGGTTGCGATTCAGTATATATTGATTGTTGCATTGATTAGTTTGTTAATGGCAAATATATTATTATCAATAGGTTTTAGCTTACTTTATTGGATCATTACGGTTGTGTTTGTGTCAATTGGGGGCCTACTTCGCTTTTTTGCTATCTTTGATGCTTCAAATGATTTATATGGAAAAGTTGGTGCATTCTTAGAAAGTTCTGATGCATTTCTAGGCATTGAAGATAATCTAACTGTCTTTTTGTATATACTTGCAATAGCAATTATAGCTATGGTAGTTGCTAAACTAAATAATAACCGCTGGCTAGAATTAGGAACAAGATAATGAATGATAAGCGGGACTGACATGAATTGGTCAAAATACTAAAATTGTCATAAATGGACATTGATTTTTTTAAGAACTTGTTATTTTGGTGAAAAAATAAGCTGATTATTACTAAATGATAACAGAATGCAAAAATCACTTGATTTATTTCCGAAAAGTGACTACTATTTAAAAGGAAACTATTGTTCAGTAAAAGAAAGTGGAGGTCCCCATGTCAAAACATTATTTTGATCCAAGATTGAAGATCTTTTCTCTTAATTCAAATCGTCCGTTAGCGGAAAAAATCGCCGCAGCTGTTGGTGTTGAACTAGGAAAATCTTCTGTCACTCAATTCAGTGATGGTGAAATTCAAGTAAATATCGAAGAAAGTATTCGTGGTTCTCACGTGTATATCATCCAATCAACAAGCAGCCCTGTCAATGATAACTTGATGGAATTGTTGATCATGATCGATGCATTGAAACGTGCTAGTGCTAAAACAATCAACGTTGTGATGCCTTATTACGGCTATGCGCGTCAAGATCGTAAAGCTCGTGCCCGTGAACCAATCACAGCAAAACTTGTTGCAAACATGATTGAAAAAGCAGGAGCGACTAGAATGTTGACATTGGATTTACATGCCGTTCAAATTCAAGGGTTTTTCGATATTCCAGTGGATCACTTAATGGGAGCGCCGCTGATCGCAGATTACTTTATGGAACACGGCATTCAAGGAGATGACGTTGTTGTTGTTTCTCCCGACCATGGTGGTGTGACTCGTGCCCGTAAACTTGCGGAATATTTGAAATCACCAATTGCCATCATCGACAAACGCCGTCCAAAAGCAAATGTTGCAGAAGTTATGAATATTATTGGACATGTAGAAGGAAAAACATGTGTCTTGATCGATGATATGATCGACACTGCTGGGACGATTTCATTAGCAGCGAATGCTTTGAAAGAAGCAGGAGCTAAAGAAGTTTATGCATCATGTACGCATCCAGTGTTATCAGGACCTGCATTACAACGTATCGAAGAATCAGCAATCAAACGTTTAGTAGTAACAGATTCTATCTATCTTTCTGATGACAGAAAAATAGAAAAAATCGATGAAGTTAGCGTTGGAGAATTGATTGGCGATGCGATCAAACGTATCCATGAAAATAAACCAGTTAGTCCATTGTTTGAAACGAAACGTCGTTAAAATCAATCACTGACCCCAAGTCGACAGATATTGTTTTTCTGTATGTAAAAATGCAGAAAAACAATATTTGTCGGTTTTTTTTGTCTAAAATATCAAAATTAGTCTTATAACAGAAAATATTGGATGGTTAACATTTTTGTTTAATTAATACATTAAGGTTTTTTTTGCCAAATGAACAAGTAAACGTTTTATCAGAATTTGTATAAAAATAATTGATTTTTCTACAAATTTGCAAGGTCATCTTTAGACAATTGTCGGAAAAAATTAACTATACAGCCTATCGTTTGATGATATGCTGAATTTAACGGGTTATACATAGTAAAACAATAAAAAGGAGCAATCATGAAAAGAGAAAAATACGAAATCTGGGGCTTAACGATCCAATTAGTAGTTGTAGCGATTGCGTTGGTCTACTACTTTTTTATTTACAAATAAGAGAAATAGTTTTAATTAGAAGGAAGGTAAATCAATGTTTTTTAGAATAAAAAGAAAACTAGGCGGCGTTAGGATCGCCAAAAACAAGTGGTTGACAAAACTAGAGACAATTACAGAACTAAGTTCACCAAAACAGATTATTTTACCAATGAATATGCATATTGGTAAACCCGCAAAAATCGTTGTTTCTATCGGGCAACAAGTGAAAATAGGAACAATGATCGGCGCAAAAGATGGCTTGATTTCAGCCAACATACATAGCTCAATTTCAGGGACTGTTGAAAAAATCGAGCAACGAATCATCGGTACCGCGGAAGTGTCAGTGGTGATCATCAAAAATGATTTTAAAGATACATATGAAATACCGCAAATAAATAATGAAAACTTAGTGGAAACAATCAAAAACAACGGAATCGTCGGAATGGGTGGAGCTGGTTTTCCTACGGATGTAAAATTCTTGTTGAAGGAACACCAACAAATGGAAACATTGATCGTAAATGCTGTAGAATGTGAGCCTTTTGTGACAGCTGACAGAAGAATTATTATCGAGCAGATGAATGACTTTATCGAAGGCATCAATATGCTGCAAGAGATGTTATCGATCAAGCAATGTGTGATCGCAATAGAAAGTTCATCAGAAGAAGCAGTTCAAAAACTGGAAGCAAAAATCGATAATAATCGTATCAAGCTGAAAATCTTACCGAATCACTATCCTCAAGGAGCTGAAAAGATCGTTATTAAAGCGGTCCTTGGAAAAGAATTGCCAGCCGGGAAATTACCGATCGATTTAAATGTGGGAATCATAAATGTGTCGACTGTATTAGCAACGTTTCATGCATTGAAAGAAAACCGACCATTGATCGATCGTGTCGTGACGGTTTCTGGCACCCCAATCAAACATCCCAAAAACTTAAGAGTAAGAATCGGGACGCCAGTGGAGCATGTAATTGAAGCCTGCGGAGGTTTTATCGAAAGTCCAATGAAACTGATCAATGGTGGACCAATGATGGGGAAAGTAATCCAAAATTTAGATGAACCAGTAACGAAAACAACGTCTTTGATCCTTGCTTTGACCAAAGAGGAAGCGAAAATTCCTGAAGAACAAAATTGTATTCGTTGTTCAGAATGTGTAAATGCTTGTCCAGTCAACTTACAACCAATATCGATCAGTAATGCATATCGAGCAGGAGATATTGAAGAAACAAAGCGTTTAGGTGTGTTGAATTGCATTGATTGTGGTGCTTGTTCGTACATTTGTCCGTCAAAAATCGATATTTTAAGTGATATTCGGGCAGCGAAGCAAAAAGTATTGGAGAGTCGATGATGGTAAATAAAGAATATACAAGTACAGGGCCATTTATGGGCCCTCATATTAGAGAAAAATGGACCTCTCAGTGGATCATGCAACAAGTGTTGATTGCGTTGATGTTTCCAACGATTGCGGCTACTTACTTTTTTGGTTGGTGGTCATTAGTAATGGTAGTAGTAAGTATTGTTGCCTGTGTAGGACTGGAATTTGCTTTTCAGAAAATAGTTCACAAGAAAGTGACGATAAACGACTATAGTGCAGTAATCACAGGTTGGTTGTTGGCGTTGACATTACCTGTGACGGCACCTTTATGGACCTTGCTTATTGGAGATTTTATTGCGATTGTTGTCGTTAAACAATTGACTGGCGGTATTGGCAGAAATTGGCTCAACCCAGCGGTTGCTGCTCGTGTGTTATTGAAATTATTTTTCTCACCTTGGATTACGAATTGGGTCACACCACAACCTGATGTTGTAGCAACAGCAACGCCATTGGTTGACTTAGGCAATTTTGCTAGAGAGGTTTCACCAACTACACCGGATTTGTTTGATTTATTTATGGGGTTTGGGTTAGGTGGGCCGATTGGGGAGACGTGTAAGTTTGCTTTGCTTTTATCAGCGATTTATTTGATTGCACGAAGAATCATTAATCCGTTGGTTCCTGTTTTCACGTTGGGCTCATTTTATATCACTATGTTGTTATATAGCGGATTTAATTTCTCATTTGCCAATGCTCATTTGTTGAGTGGGGCGTTGTTTTTTGCGGCGGTCTTTATGGTGATAGATTATACAACTTCTCCGCTGACGGATAAAGGGAAGTATATTTTTGCTATCGGCTGTGGTGTTTTGGCAGTGGTTTTGAGAATTATTTTAGACTTGCCTGGTGGAATCGGTGTGGCGATTTTAGTCATGAACTTGTTGACGCCGTTGATTAATAGATATACAGTATCTAGGATTTATGGGGAATGAAAAAATATGAATAGAAAAAAGATAGCAAATTCTGTAATAGAACTGCTATCTTTTTTATCTATATTCTATTTAAATTAATTCTTCTCCACAGCCGCCATCTGCTCTCCATACAACTTCCCATCATACATCTTGAAAAACGGATAATAACAAACGATCGAAACCGCCAAATTAATCAACGCAATCACCACCGCTCGAAAATCGCCGCCAGTTCCCAGAAACGCTCCAATCCCCACAGGCGAAATCCAAGGAATTCCAGTAATCACTTTATTCACCAATCCAAGAGAAGTAGCAAAATAAGCAATGGTCACATTGATCAAAGGCGTTACAATAAACGGAATAATTAAATAAGGATTATAGACGATTGGTGCCCCAAAAATCACTGGCTCATTGATATTAAACAAGCCAGGTAGCACCGCCGCTTTACCAAGTACTTTCAACTGATCAGATTTTGCTACAAAAATCATCAATAAAACCAATCCAAGCGTACTACCTGCACCACCAATAAAGATATACATATTGACGAAATCTCCAGCAAAAATATTCGAACCGCCATCAATATTCTCTGTCAATGCTACCAATAAAATCGGATTGATAAAACTATTTTTAATCACGGCAGTTCCGTGAACCCCAACAGCCCAAAGTAGATGGATCAACAACATGATTACAATGATTCCCAACCAAGAACCCGTCAAATCTTTAACAAACTCAAACGGTTTTGACAACAATCCATGTAAATCAGTATGGAATACTGCCAAAATTGTATTGATAAATAACATTACAAACGCAATAAAAATAGCAGGAATCAATGAAGCAAAAGCTTTACTTACACCATCAGGAACCCCTTCTGGCATCCGAATCGTAATATTCTTTTTCACACACCAACGGTAAATTTGGGTGGCAATCACAGCAGTGATGATCCCAATAAAAATACCAACACCACTAAAACGAGTAATCCAGCCGCCAAGTGCGATCCCATTATAAACGATCGATGTTTCACTTTCTGATTGAATCAATTGCGCACCGCCATCAACGATATCTGTTTGTACGATCGTCATTAAAAAGGCAAATAACCCTAAAATCGCCCCAACAAAACTACTTAGCCCGTCACTTTCTTCTTTCCGATAAATATCGGTTAAATAATAAGCAGTTGCTAAACAGTAAAAAATGGCAATCGATCCAATCGACATTGTGGTAGCCACGCTATAAATTGGTGCAAATTTCAAAATCGTGTTTTCAAAAAACGGTGCGAGTGGCGGAATGATCTGTGGCAGATTGTTAATGATCAGAAAGATCGATCCAACAATCGTAAACGGAACCGTAATGATCCCAGCTTGCATGATCGCGCGAATAAAGCGCAAGTTTGCAACTTTATTCAAAGGGGGCATTAGTTTTGTTTCTAAAAATGTAAATACTTTATTCATTTTTTTCTCCTTTCTTTAAGAGGGCAGTTGATTGGTCTTGATCAATGTTTGATACCAGTAAAAGCTGTCTTTTTTATAGCGAGCGAGTTCTTTTTCATCATGTTCAGTACGATCTACATAGATAAAGCCGTAACGTTTGCTAATACCTTCATGAACGCTGATCAGATCGATTGCAGACCAAGGGCTGTAACCAATCAAGTCAACACCTGCTTTGATGGCCTGTAAGCATTGGTCGATATGCTGCTCCAAGTAATTGATACGGTAAGCATCGTGAATTTTTCCGTCAGCTGTTAGTTCATCTTTTGCCCCTAAGCCATTTTCGGTAATAATGATCGGTAAATGATAACGATCGTAAAGCGTTTGAAGCGTTGTTTTTAACCCATCAGGATCGATCGTCCAGTTGAATTCATTTTTCTTCAAATAAGGATTGGTGAAGCCTTTATAAAATCCCCATTCCATAATATCTTCACTTTGCTGGTCACTGATTCCATTTGCCATGCCGTCTTTTTCCGTTGGTTTTTCGACAGTAACGGTGGTGTAAAAATTCATAGCAACGAAATCTGGGAAGTTATTTTCCATCAATTCCTGATCGCCAGTAGCAAATTCAATCGTGATATTGTTACGGTTTAAATAGTCTTTAAACACAGCATTGTATCGGCCGAAACAAGAAAAATCCAGATAGGCCCAATTACGAACGCTATTAAAATAAAGTGCTGCTTGATTATCCATAGGTTTGCTCGTTGCTGGATACACAAGAGAAATATTCGGAACGGGTCCGATTTGTCCACCTTCGATCAATTCATGGCAATGTTTAAATGCATACTTTTCAGCGATCATTAGGTGATGAAATTGTTGATATTTTTCTTGCAGAGGAATTTCTTTGCCTAGGATTTTTTTATCTACCAAAAGCATGATGTTTGGTTCGTTGATCGTTAGCCAATGTTTTACACGGTCACCGTAAGCTTCAAACAACGTTTCCGCATAAATCTTGAATGCCTCTACGGTACTGCGCACACCCCAACCGCCTTCATCTTCTAAAGCTTGAGGTAAATCAAAGTGGTTCAAAGTGATGTAAGGTTGAATACCGTATTTTAGTAATTCATCAATGACATCGCTATAATGCTGTAATCCTTTTTGGTTGATTTCTCCTCGTCCATTTGGGAAAATTCGTGTCCAAGCAATTGAAAAGCGAAAAACTTTAATGCCCATTTCAGCTAATAATCGAATATCTTCTTTGTAATGATGATAGTGATCTACTGCTACTGTAAAATCAGCAATCTCATGATTATCTCTTTGGCGAGTGTCTTGAACGCTCAGGCCTTTCCCGTCGCTGTTATATGCGCCTTCGGTTTGATGGGCGGAAATAGATGCGCCCCATAGGAAATTTTCTGGAAATGTATGTGTCATTGGTTTCTCCATTCTATATTTTTTGTAAAGCGTTTTCTTTGGCTTTAGAATAAGTGATTGCTTGAGTAATTTCAATACAATCAAAAGAACTGTTCATGAAAGAATTTTTATGAACAGTTCGAGAAGTGAGATTGAGAGGGTGCTTGTGTTCATTTTATCGTTTACTCTAAAAAAGCTAACCTATCCAGTATACCTTTTTTATTCAAATAACACTTTAACGGGGATTCCTTGTGTTTGATAGCTTGCTAAAATAGTGGGTGGAATCGCTGAATCAGTAAATAATGTATCAAATAAAAACGTTCTATCGATCATAAATGAACTCACTGTTTCTAAATGAATAGATGGCGTATAAACGATTTTAAGTCCTTTGGTATGTTGGAGCATCGTGCGATAAACAAAAGATTCATTCAATGTTTTGGTTGTTACTTCATGGGTATTAAAACCAGCGGCTTCAATAATGCAAAGGTCAGCTTCGATCTTATTGAAGGAATGCGTTGCAAAATCACCAACAAGAGCCGTTGTATTTTTTTCCAATTCACCACCACTGATAGCAATCAATGCCTTTTTTTCGAGGGGATTGATAGAAATAGCAGAAGCATCATTGGTTAAAATTGCGATATCGTAAAAAGAAAGCGCGTGAATCAAGTCTGAGGAAAAACGACCTGCTCCAATAAAAAGTTGCGTATCATTCACTAAAAAGGGTAAGATTTTTTCAACCAAAGCAGTTACTGGAAACGGTCGGTTGTCTGCTTCAATTGATTGTTTTAATGGCTGGGCAGGTATCATTCGCACACCGCCGTAAAAGCGTTCGATCATCTTTTTCTTTTCTAAAAATAACAAATCCCGTCTGATCGTTACTGCCGAAACGTTAAAGAATAGAGCAAGCTCATTGACTGTTAAACTTTGTCCTTCATTTAATCGTTCAATTAAACGTTCTCTTCTTCTAAAGACATCACCTTGACTGATTTTCATTGTTTCCTCCCATCTTAAAACAAATCTTATTTGAAATTATCCATAGTATAGACAATTATTCGTTAAAAAGACAACTTGTTTGAATGCTAATTTGATGCTATATTTTGTTAAACAAATCAGAAACAAGCAAGGAAGGCTAAATTTATGGGAGAATCTAAACAATTTCCTTTTCATCTAGCATTGATGAAAGTCAGTTATGCGCCGCCTCAAATCAGTGATTATTTAACGTTGTTTCTTATGCTTAGTGGCAGTATGGTCGTCACGACTGGAGAAAAGGATTACCAGCTGCATAAAGATGATATATTAGTCATTAATCCTCGTCAGCAGTTTCAAATCAAGAGTTCAGATAAGAACTTGTTATTATCTTTGCGGATCTCTAGAACACCGATCACATCACAATTTAAAGAGAACTGGCTACCATATATCGAGTGCTCTACAGCAAACGCCAAAACCATCGATACTGAAAAATTCCAGCAGTTGCGTGAGGCATTGGTTCATTTAATGGCCGCTTATTTTAAGCAAAATGAAGAAACAGAACTAGAGATTTATCAGCACTTATTTACTCTGCTGACACAATTAGTGAAAAATTTCAAAAAAGAAGTAATTGCTGTCCCGCAAATTACTGCTGATTTAACAGATGATCGGATGAATCGATTATTGGAGCAGATCCAAAAAGACTATGACCAGCCGATTTCACTGGAAATGTTAGCTGAAAATAGCGGCATATCTTATTATCATTTGTCTCGTTCTTTCAAAAAGCAAGTGGGGGTCACCTTTACTGAATATTTAAATCAGATCCGTTTGATGCATGCCGCAGAAGCCTTAGTTTTGACCTCACAATCCGTTATCAAAGTGGCGTTGAACAGTGGTTTTTCAAATGCTAAAAGTTTTCACCAAGTATTTAAAAAACAGTATGGACTAACACCAGCGAATTACCGTAAAAAATACTCGTTGGCAAAAGATCAAGAGCAAAAGACGTCAGAAGATGGGAATTATCAAGAAATCGCAGGCGCAGCTGCACTGCAAGAGCTTGCGAAGTATTTAGTTGAAAAAGATATTGAGGATGAAAATGCTGCAATTGAGCAGCGACTGCAATTGATTTTACCTAAAGAAACACAACCGACATATCACCGGAGCAAAAAAATCATAAAAATCGGACCTGCTGGAGAAGGTTTGGCCAATGGCGTTCAACGTGAATTGTGTATTTTACAAAAAGATTTAGCTTTTGATTTAGTCCAATTTGAAGGCTTTTGTGAAGAGACGAATTTTGATAATGATGTTTTGTTGGTATCAGAGTATATTTTAAACAATCAATGGTTCGATTTTTTAGTGAAAATCCAGTTGAAACCGATGATCCAACTTTATTTACCTGAAACATATACTGAAAAAGAAGAGGTTCAGTTATGGTGTGATAAGCAGCTGAAAATAATTCGTCATTTCCTGAATCGTTATGGCAGAGATGAAGTAAATCAGTGGTATATTCAATGGTCATTACCTAAAGTAAGTGGGCGCTGGAATGAAGGCAGTCGTTGGGGATATCATTATTTTTATCGTAAGTTGAAACAATTAGTTCCTGGATGTAAGTTGGGCTTAATGTCACTACGCTCGCTAGCTGAAAAAGACTATCAACAATATCAAGCGTTTATTCACGAGCAGGCCAGCCAACATTGTTTACCGGAATTTATTAGTTTTCATGCGGATCCTTATGCATCAGGAGCAATCAAAGAGGAACATGCGTTGCACTTTAAAAATTATCAGCAAGAAATTTTAAGCAGAGTAAAATCAGTGATTGCAACAAGCCAAACAGATAAAAAACTTAGTGTTTCAGATTGGGTACCAGAAATTTTTTTGACAGATTGGAATACATTAGTTGGGGAAGGCAATACCTTCTCAGGAACATTTTTCCGTTCAGCGTTGATTTTGGAATCAATCGTTGAGTTGTCTGAGGAAGTGACGGGCATTGCTTTTTGGTTGAACATCAAGGTGAAGGAACGACAGACTCATACACGCGAAGATAGTAGCTTATCAGTTTTTCTTTACGAAGAATTAAGACGTCCGCTCTTTTTTTCACTGCGCTTTTTGAATCATCTAAATGGCGAGCTAGTTGCTAGTGGAGATGGCTATATTTTGACACGAAATCAAGGACAATATCAGCTGTTACTTTATAATTCCAGTTACCTTGATCCATTGTATTCAGTGGACAGCTTTCAAGTGCAGTATCAAACCAAAAAAGTGAAGGTTCAGTTGCAAGAATTACCTGTAGGAGATTATTTGATTCGGGAATATGTTTTGGATAAAGATCATGGCGGAATTTATAATGATTGGATCAGAGTTGGTGGTCAAGCTGAATTGGATCATGAGCTGCAGAAATATTTGGAGCAAAAGATTGTTCCTAAATTCGAGCTGAAAAAAGAGCGAATCGATTCCTTGGGCTATGAGTTGGAAGCGACATTGACCTTGAATGCATGCCAGTTGTATTTGTTTCAGCCATTGTACTGATTGAAAGAAGCAGTTAGATTACAAGTAGGAGGGGGAATTACATTGAAATTATGGGAGAAAATTTCAGATTTTTTTGATGATCAACGAAGAAAAAAGTATAAGAGAATTAGAGAAAAAAACGATGTGCTACGGGCAAAAGGTAAAAATCCTGTCAAAAACGGTTGGGGAAAAATGGTCAATACTGGGACAGGAGGAATGAATCAAGATCGCACCACAAGAGTATACGATGTTGCCCAACAGCAGAAAAATATATCTGAAGAACATGAAGTCAAAGAACGGCGGTCAGGTGAAGTTAAAAGAAAATAAAATAAAACAAAGTTCTGATAAGCAAAAGAGACTAGTTCTTTTTTGCTTTTTTTGTTGTATTTCTTTCAGCATTCAAAATATTAAGACTATATCAAGCAATTAAAGTAATTTTTATTTGTGAATTATTGAATATAATAAATGTATAGAAAACGTTTTCTTATATTTGAACAAATGGAGGAAAAAAATGGAAACACAAGTTGAAAAAACAGTAGCAAACAAAAGCAGTGCAGGGTTGATTTTCGCTTTAATGGCTGGTTACTCGATGATTTATATGGATAAGAGTATGATTTCCACAGCTGTTTTGCCAATGGCCAAAGAGTTTAATTTGGACGCTGGGCAAACAGGGATGATCATGTCGTTCTTTTTCCTAGGATATTCATTGATGCAAATTCCTGGAGGTTGGTTAGCAGATAAAATCGGAGCAAAAAAAGTCTTAATGTTGTCACTAGCAATTATTTCAATTTTCTCATTCGCATTTGGGGCAGTTAGTAGTTTAATGTTATTTATGGTCATCCGCTTTTTTGCAGGTCTTGGTCATGGAGGATATCCACCAAGTTGTTCAAAATCCATTGCTGATAATTTTCCGCAAGAACGTAGAACCTTTATTCAATCATTGATTTTATCCACATCAGGTATCGGTGGAATTTTAGCCTTTACGTTAGGAACGAATTTAATCAATGCAAATTGGCGTTATGGTTACTTAGCATTAGGAACATTATTTGCGGTTGCATTGATTCTTGTAGGGCTATTTGTTCCTAAACAAGCAGCGAGCGCAAAAGCTGGTACACACAATAAACCTGCCATCAAATTTAGTCAGGTTATCACAAACCGTAATGTATTAGTTCTATTTGTAGCCATGTTATTATTGAACTTTTTACTTTATGGAAACATGTCTTGGTTGCCAAGTTTCTTAGCACAAAAATTCGCCATTGATATTAAAACAATTGGTTATTTATTAGCAGTTAATGCTGTCTTCCAAACAGCAGCAACAATGTTTGCGGGTGCATTATTATCTAAACTATTTTTAGGTAAAGAGCGTATGTTTATCCTTAGTGCGACCGTTTTAGCAGCGATTTTAGTTGCCGCCTTTGTGGCATCGAATAATCTAGTTCTATCAATGATTTGTTTGATCGCGGTGAGTATGGTTTCAGTTAGTGCCTTTACAGCGATCTTCACTTGGCCGCATAAAATCATGGACCCATCAATCATTGGTTCTTCCATCGGAATCATCAATACTGGCGGTACTTTAGGTGGTTTCTTAGCACCCATGATTCTAGGACAATTGATCAAAGCTGCTGGTGGTTCATTTACTCTAGCATTTGGCTTCATGGCAGCAGCTAGTTTACTTTGCGGACTTTGTGTATTAGGAGTGAAAAAAGAAGCGTAATGTCAGACAAAAAATTTAAATATAAAAGTGCCTTTGATATCATCGGTCCAATCATGGTCGGCCCTTCCAGCTCTCACACAGCTGGAGCGGTCAGAATCGGTAATATGGCAAGAGAACTGTATAAGCATACACCTAAAAAATTGATCGTGACGTTCTATGGGTCATTCGCTGAAACCTATAAAGGACATGGTACAGCAGTTGCGATCGTTGCAGGGGTTTTAGGTTTTGAAACACATGATGAACGAATTCCAGAAGCTATTAAAATTGCTGAGAAACAAGGAGTTTTTATCGAATTTTTAGTTAGTCCAAAAGCAACAGAACATGCCAATACGGTGAATTTAGAGTTGATAGATGAACAAGAAAAGCTGAATTTAACAGCTATTTCGATTGGTGGAGGCAGTATCCAGTTGACTGAGATCAATCATCATTCAACCTTGTTGAATCAAGATCAAGGCAATGGCTTAGTTTTTACCACCGATCAGTCAAACGTAGCGATTCCATGTGTTGAAGATGCGTTGGAAAGTCCTGCTTTTGTGGAAGTTCAGCAATTAAATCAAGAGACAGTTTTCTTTGTGGAAACGCTCAGTGATATTAGTCAAAAGTTAGTAGCAAAAATCAGAGAAATACCGGGAATAACAGCAGTCTTGCCAACGACAGGCTAAATTAGAGGACGTGAATTTTTTGTTTGAATCAATAGAAGAACTTGTGCACAGAGCACAAGAGCAGCAGTGTAAAATATCCGAAATCATGATCGCTCAGGAAATTGAGACTTCTGGACGTACTAGAACAGACATCATGAATCAAATGACCTTAAATTTAGAAACAATGGAAGCAGCGGCAGCTAAAGGTGTTCAAGGTGTTCGCTCGCACTCAGGTTTAACTGGATATGATGCGAAAAAACTGCAAGCATATCTAGATAAAAAAACCGTCTTAACGGATGATACCTTCGTCAAAGCTTTATGTTACGCAGTAGCGACCAATGAAGTGAATGCGGCGATGGGCATGATTTGTGCTACACCAACAGCAGGATCAGCGGGTGTTGTTCCAGGCGTTTTGTTAGCGTTTAGTGAAAAATTTGGTTCAACGCGTGAAGATATGCTGCACTTTTTATTTACAGCCGCGGCTTTTGGGTTTGTAACAGCGAATAATGCTATGATTTCTGGTGCAGAAGGCGGCTGTCAGGCTGAAATCGGTTCGGCATCTGGCATGGCAGCAGCAGCTTTAGTAGAAATGGCAGGAGGCACGCCAGAACAAGCGAGTCATGCCTTTGCGATTGCTTTAAATAACTTGATCGGTTTAGCTTGTGATCCAGTGGCAGGCTTAGTAGAGATCCCTTGTATCAAACGTAATGCTGGTGGAACATCAAATGCAATCAGTGCAGCAGAGATGGCTTTAGCAGGAATCCAAAGTGAAATCCCCGCAGATGAAGTGGTAGAAACAATGTATCGTGTTGGTCGGAGTATGCCAGCTGATATTCGTGAAACGGGTATTGGTGGATTAGCTGGAACAAAAACAGGAAAACGAATCGCTAAAGAATTATTTGGGATAGATCGCTAATCAAAAAACTGTATGATTTAAATTAAATAGAAAACTGATGACAGAAAAGAAAGGAAGAACTAAGAATGGATGCAAAACAACAAATTTCAGAATTAATTGACGCAAAAAAAGACCAATTTATCGCCGCAGCAGATCAGATTTGGGGTACACCAGAAACAAGATTTGCCACAACCGAATCGGTTAAACCATTTCTTGAAATTTTAGAAAAAGAAGGTTTCTCCATTGAAAAGGGCGTTGCCAATATGCAACATTCTTTTGTTGCGACATACGGTAGTGGAAATCCAGTTATCGGAATTTTAGCTGAGTATGATGCTTTAGGAAACCTAAGCCAAGTGGCTGATTTGGGTGAACAAAAAGCAGAACATGAAGGCGGCAATGGACATGGCTGTGGACATAATTTACTAGGAACTGGTGCTTTAGCAGGCGCTATTGGTGTAAAAGATTTAATGGAAAAAGATGGTTTGTCAGGCACAATCAAGTTATTTGGTTGTCCAGCAGAAGAAAGTGGCTATGGGAAAGCATTTATGGCAAGAGATGGCGTGTTTGACTGTCTTGATGTGGCACTTTCATGGCATCCAATGGATACAAGTATGGCTTGGGGATTGAGCAGTTTAGCAGTTTACCAAATTTATTATAACTTTAAAGGCGTTTCAGCTCATGCAGCCGCCGCTCCAGAACAAGGTCGTAGTGCGCTTGATGCAGCAGAATTAATGAATATTGGGGTACAATTTTTACGTGAGCATATCATTGATGAAGGTCGTATTCATTACGCCTTTATGGATGCTGGCGGCGAATCTGCCAATGTGGTTCAGCCAACCTCTAGCTTATATTACTTTATCCGCGCGCCAAAACTAGAACAAGCAGAAGAAATCTACAAACGCGTCAATAAAATCGCAGAAGGTGCAGCCTTGATGACTGAAACAGAGCTGGAAATCGTTTTTGATTCTGCCTGTGCCAATTATCTGCCAAACCAAGCGATGACAACAGCAATGTATGAAAACTTAAAAAAATTCGGTAACTTGAATTTAACAAAAGAAGATCAAGAATATAGCCAAAGATACTATGATAGCTTAAATGAGGCAACGAAAGAAAGTTTAGTTGCCAGAGCGAGACAAAGTAACCCAGCGGCTAGTGAAGAAGAGATTCAGCGACTTGGAACAATGCCAGTCTTAGATCAAATCAGTCCATTATTCTTCTCAAATGCCACTTCTGGTTCAACGGATGTTGGCGATGTTAGCTGGGTTTGTCCGACAGCCCAAGTCTTGGTTGGCTGTGAACCTCAAGGAACTCCGCCACATTCATGGCAATGGGTGGCTAATGGTAAATCATCAGTAGCGCATAAGGGGTTGTTAGCAGCTGGAAAAACAATTGCAACGACTGCTTACGATTTATTGACGAATCCAGAACTAGTAGCACAAGCGAAAGCAGAACATCAAGCAACAGTTGGCGGTAAAAAGTATCAATCTGCAATTCCGGCTGATGTAATGCCTAAATAAGAAAAAGAAAGTGACTTCGTATCGTTGAAGTCATGACTATCTATCAAAAGAACCTTTACCAAATCGATAAAAATAAAATAGAGCAGGACAAAAAACGATACTTGTTTTTTGCCCTGCTCTATTTTCCTATATGAAATTTCTCAAGTTGATTTATCTCAAAACATAGTATACCCTAACTATAACAAAGCAAGAACAGGAGCGATCATATGGCTATGATGGAACGTCCAGATGAACGAAAAGCATTGGAAATTCTTCAAAAAGCAGAACCGGAAAAATACCAATCCGCGATTCTTTTAGATAAACCAGATATTCAAAATCCAAAACAAAATATCGGTGTAGAAGTGACACAGTCATTAAAAGAAAGTGTGCTGAAAGCTTTGCAGTTGGATGCGATCAATGTACATAACGATGAGCAAATCCTTGGAATTATCAAGGAAAAATACGGAAATGAGGTTCTTAGAATCAATCTACCGTTACCCGATAACTCGAAGAAAGAGGTCGCCATTTCAATTGCTAACTGGCATTCACTCTTTAATTTGATTGAAGCGTATGATAACAAAGCTGGAAAACTCCAAAGTGGGAATTATAAAATATACAAAGAAAATAATTTGTTCATCTTTGTCTTTGGTGAGGATGAAAAAAGCATTGAGCAATTAGCCAAACACATTTACAGAAAAAGAACGAAACAGCAATATGATTTTATCTATGTCTATAGTCAGCCAAATTTATATAAGATTGATCATCAAATGAAGATAGCAGTGAAAAGAGTTCCTATATAGGACTCTTTTTTAATAACTTAAAAAAACTTATATTTTATTTATAAAAACTTATTATTATGCAAATGTAGATATATTTGCTATACTCAGAATAAATCAGGAGGTAACGTATGAATCAAAAAGAACGAATCGCAAAAATTTTAGAGTTACTACAAGAAAAAGAAAAACTAGAAGCTACCGAATTAGCGGACTATTTCAAAATCTCTAAAGACAGCATTCGCCGCGATATTTTATTGATCGTCAACGAAGGGTTGGCAGAAAGGTATCGTGGCGGTATTGCGCTACCAATCATCAAGACAAAAATCGAAGATTATTCCAATCGTTTAGTTGTGAACAGCCAAGAAAAAATCCAAATCGCTCGTAAAGCAGTAGAAAAAATCAGTGTCGACCAGACAATCTGGCTAGATGTTTCAACAACCGTTCAATTCATTGCCAAAGAACTTACCCAAGAAAATGTCCTGATCGTCACCAATTCCATCGATAATGCCATATCAGCGACAGAAGTGAATAAGCAACAAGAAGTCTTTCTTTTAGGAGGCTACTTTAATCCTAGCTCTCATTTGCTTCATGGCACATCAGTGATGACTCAGTTAACGAATTTTTACTTTGACATTGCTTTTATCGGAGCGTCCGGTATCAACGAGGCAGGCTTATTTTACTCAGAATTAGAAGATATCGAATTAAAACAGACAATTATTAAAAATACCAAAAAAACTTGCGTTGTAATCGACAACTCTAAAGTCAGAAATACAACAAACTTTAAACTAGATTTCTCAGAGATCGATTTATTGATCACAGATAAACCATTGCCGAAAACAATCACTGCTCAATTACAAAAAGACGAAGTAACAATCATACTTGTAGAAGGTGGAGAAAAATGAAAACACTCATTCAAAACGTAACCATAAGTAAAGAAACAGGATTAGAATTAGTTGATATTTTAATCGAAAATGAAACCATTTTAGCAATCGAGGCAGCAGAAAATAAGACATTTTCCAATACAGCAGTTGATCAAAGCTTAGATGGTCAAAGTCAATTGCTGATTCCCGGAATGATCGATGTTCATATCCACGGTGCCAATAATTTTGACATGATGGATGGGACTACAAAAAGCATTCAAGAAGTATCGAAAAAATGTTTAGAAACTGGCTGTACGGGATTTTTAGTCACATCTGTTACATCTTCTTTAGATGCATTATTGACGATGATCGATCGGACTAAAGAAGTTATCGGACAAGAAGAGGGAGCAAAAATTTTAGGTATTCATCTAGAAGGTCCCTATTTAAACGTAAAAAGAAAAGGCATGCAAGATCCAACTTATTTAAGAAACCCAGATTTAAAAGAAATGGCTACGATTTTTGATCGAGCAGGTGAGTTGATCAAAATGGTTACGGTAGCACCAGAATTGCCAGGCTGTTTAGAATTGATCACCTATTTAAAAGAAAAAAATGTTGTCGTTGCAATTGCGCATTCTGATGCAACATATGAAGAAGCTCAGATTGCTTTTCAGCATGGCGCAACACATATTACTCATTGCTTCAATGCCATGCCGCCAATCCATCATCGGGCACCAGGGTTAGTTACGGCAGCGCTTGAAAATGATGATATTAGTGTTCAAGCAATCGTTGACGGTATTCATTTACATCCGGGAATCGTCCGTTTATTGCATAAAATAAAAGGGGCATATGGAGTTATATTGATTACAGATGCGTTGCAAGCTATGGGTGTGGGTGACGGCGCTTATGAATTTGGCGGTCACCAAGTCAAGGTGGAAAATGGTGTTGCTCGCTTAAAAGACGGCACCTTGGCATCTAGCACAGTTACGATGAATGAAGCACTTAGACTAAGTGTAGAAATGGGCATTCCGCTTGATGATGCAATCAAAATGGGAGCAACCACTCCAACCGTTATTTTAGGAGAAAAGAAATTAGGAAAGATCGAAGTAGGATATGACGCTGACTTGATTCTTTTAGATAAAGAGTTTAGTGTGATAGAGAAAATTTTAAAAGGACATAGAAAATAAAAAGCGCCCTAGCAGAGTTATCGTAACATGCTAGGGTAGTTTTCATTTTATTGGATAACAAACTTCCGTAATATATAATTCTTCTCGTTCTTCTGTAGCAGGACTAGAATGATAAATGGTAAAGATATCTCCAGCAAGGACGTATTCATTCAATCTAAGCCATTCACGCATATCCTCATGGACTTTAGGCATTGTCGAATAAGCACCACTAGTCACAACAGAAGCAATCAAACCAGGAGAAAAAAATTTTGCTGTCGGATAAATCGTTTTGAGTTTTTCAGGAATTGTGATCATGACTTCAATATCAATAATTTCAGAAGAATCATTATGAAAGACAGCCATAGATCGACTGAGTGCTGGCAAATCTTCTGTTTTTATTCCAGCAAATAATTTCTGCCAAAGCTGTTCTTCTTGATAATAAGAAGCTACTTTTTCTCGGTAAGTAAGAACGAACATATCATTCATGTTTTTTGTTTCTACAGGATGGTTGACTGCTTCGATTGTTGAAGTTGTCTTTTTTTCTTCTAACCAATCTAAATAAGCCAGTTGAAGTTTTTTTTCAGCTAATTCAGTTTCCAGTTTTTTGCGATGTGTGGTTAAATAATTAGTTTGTTCCACGGGATTATCTAAAAGCATGGCGATTTCTTTTAAGGGAATGCCAACATTTTTAAGTGAGAGAATTCTATTCGCCTGATTGATTTGTTCGGGTGTATAGTAGCGGTAGCCGTTGTCTTTTTTCGTAATTTTTGGCTTTAATAAATTTAGCTTATCATAGTGCCGCAGCATACGTGGACTGATATTCGTCAACTCGGAGAACTCGCTGATTTTAAACATGTTTCCTCCTTAAATAAATGGTCAGATTTCTATTTATAACTATACACTTGACTTTGACATTATGACAAGGTTTAAAATAAACAGAAGACAGAAAGATTGGACAGAAAGGGATGGCGTCATGCGTACATATGAGACGAAGCAAGCATTGATTGACGAGATACAAAAAAGATATGAGAAATATGATGATGAGTTTGAACAAATACCTGAATCACTAAAAGATACAAGAAGTGAAGAAGTAGACAAAACACCTTCCGAAAATTTATCTTATCAGCTTGGATGGGTGAATTTGATTTTGCAATGGGAGAAAGATGAGCAAGCTGGAAAAGTCGTCCAAACGCCGACTCCAGAGTATAAATGGAATAATTTAGGTGGATTGTATCAATCTTTTTATGAAAAATATGGAAAATTCAGCATTGCTGAACAAAGAGAAATGCTAAGAGAATCTGTCGCTGAGGTATGTGCTTGGTTAGCAACACTTTCAGATCAAGAGTTGTTTGAAGCGGGACAGAGAAATTACGCTACCACCAAAGCAATGTGGCCATTATATAAATGGGTCCATATCAATACGGTTGCACCATTCACAAACTTTAGAACCAAGATACGTAAATGGAAAAAAGTTGTCTTATAGTTACTAATTTAGACAGAAAAAGAATCACTCGTTCAGACTCCCCTATTAAATTGGGGAAACCTAGCGAGTGATTTTTTTTTTAAAACTTATTCAACTTTGTGTTTTCGTTTCTTTTTTTGTGCTAAGCGTTTTTTTTCTCTTAGTTTTTGTTTTTTATTTGTTTTGTGCACATAGCGCCAGAATAATAAAATGAGTAGGATGATGATGATCTGAAGAGCAATATTTAAGTAACAGCACCAGTTTGTCATTTTTTTCTCCTTTGCTTTTTTTTCTAGTGGAATTCGTTCACCTCTAACAAGGAGACGGTGAGTGTTTATCATATAAGGTGTACAAGTCAGTAATGTGATGTAGTCTTTTTCAGACACTATTTTTAAATCTGCGATATCTTCTGGCAAAACGGTTTTGATTTGATTTATCCTATATTCATGGGTTTCACCGATAATATCAATGAAAAAAGTATCACCTTTTTTTAATTCGGGAAGATCTGAAAAAAGTTTTGAGCTGGGGAGTCCTCGATGACCTGTAAGGACACTATGTGTATTTTTACCACCGATAGGTAAAGACGTTCCTTCCAGTACGCCGATTCCTTTTTGTAGTTGTAAATCCGATGCGCCGCTGTAAACAGGTAACTTAACATTTATTTCTGGGATTGTGATATATCCTAAAACATCGCCTAATTTATTTTGCAGTGCATCAATGACCTTATGTTTTTTGTCTTTTTTCTCAGGCTTCTTTTCATTCTTATTATCAAAAGGATCTTCACCGACAAGCTCACCGCCAGTTATCATATCTTTATTGTAGTTCATCATATCTTTTACTAACTTCATTTTTTCATCACGAGATTTTTGGTTAACTTCTTTTTGGTAGGTATCAATCACACGTGTATGATAAAAATTAGCATATAAATTACTTAAGATCGGATAGGAAAATAGAAGAAAACCGGTAAGGAAAATACTTCCCATAAGGATATTGATGCCAGTATTTTTCTTCCTTTTTTGCACCTGTGTTTTCGTCATTTTCTCTCCTACCTTTAAGACAGTCTTTTTTTAAAGAAGCTGTGTATTAAATATAGACAGAAAAGCATGAGAAATGACTTCCCACGCTTTCTGTTTATCTTCGTTAACAATTATGCATGACTATATTTTTTTCTATAAAATAGGAAGGCTAATCCCATTAAAATCAGGCCAAGAGCAAAAAATAGGATGGTTCCAATTGACCCAGTGATAGGAATCGTTGGTGCGTTTGTGTTCAGAATAATTAGTTGAGCTTCATCTGAATAACTTTTCTTGTCGATCGTGAATTTCTTGTCCTCTGTCAAAAGATTGTAGCCGCTAGGTGCTTTTGTTTCTTCTAGTAAGTATGAGCCATAGCCTAAACCATAAGCTTCAAACTTACCCTCTTGATCAGAAGTTAGAACGGTTGCTTCTTTCTTTTCTTTTACCCAAGTAATTGTTTTATCATTATTTCTTTTTAGGTAAAGAGATCCTTTATAGCCATTGTTTTCTTTAGCATTCGCATTTTTGTAGATAACAAATTCAGCATTTGCCAATGGTTTTTGTGAAGAATTGACTTTTAAGAACTTACGACCACCTGTTTCAACTGCTGGCGGTGTTGGTTGAGTTGTGGCAGCATCTACATAACCATTATTTACGGTTAAGATAGAATTGTTGGAAATAGGTGTACCTGGTATAGCAGTGTGATTGATGACTGTATCAAATGTAATGGTGATCTGTTTTCCGTTAGCTAATTGACTAGTAGAGCCTGGGAAAAGTTCTTCAATAAAGATGATTGTAATGACACCATTTGCTTCGGTTACTTTATAGTATGAAGGATTCAATTGAACGCCATCAAGTGTGATGATGATATTCCCGATATACGTTAAATGTGAGTCTAACGTATTGGTGATAACGTATTTAGTATATTCTTTGATGTTCTTTGGTACGTCTGTAGTGACTTTCCAAGTGACAGTTTTACCAATATCAGTACTTTCATCAGTCAATCGCTCGCCTGATAATGTTGGTTTTAGATAGTTTAGTAAATTAGTTGAGACAACTTTCGTTTCGTCCAAGGCACCGCTTTCATTATAGGCGTGATTTTCAGGTTTGATTGAGAAATCAACTTTACGACCATTTAGTAAGAAATTATCAGGTGAATTTGTTTCAATAAAATAGTAATCTCCTACAACTAAATTGCCAACGATGTCTGTAAAACCGTCGCCATGAGATACTAAATCAGCTTGAACTAAATTATCCGCCTGACCAGTAGCTCCTTTTTTATACAGAGAAAATGTTGCGCCGATCAATGGTTGGTTATCTTCTGTTAACTTTTGTGCTTTTGCAGCTCCTAGCGTTACTGCATTTTTGGTATAGATGTGAACTTGATCATTCCAAGCAGAACCATCTGTGTTCATGATCGGTAGTGAAACAACAACGGGGGCAGCGATTTTTGTCGCTCCTAATTCAGAGGTTAATTCTACAACTAAATATTTATCTGCCGGCAATGTCTTTGTCTCAAAAATACCAGCAGCATCCGTTTTACCAGTCGTTTGTACAATATTTGGGTTGTTTTTCACTGAATTGTAATAAGCGATTGCTTCAGCTTGGCTTGGGCTGGAGCTTAATTTGCTTTTTTTCAATGAGACTACGGCAAATTCAACATCAGGAGAAGGCGCAGCTCCAGAAGGTAGTTCGGTTAATTGGGCTCCGTCTCCGGCAATCGTGGGCAACTCCTGTGCGCCACCAAACTTTAACTTGTGAATAAACAATTTTCCTTCTGTGGGCTTTTCTGTAACGGCTTGGGCATGACTACTGAACAAAGAAAAACCAAGAGGCACCATTAAAACAAAAATCATAAGCAACGACCAAAAATTCCTTACACGTTTCTTTAACATTTGTAACATTCTCCTTCCCGTTCTTTCATATTATGAATTATTTCAAATTCATATCGTTATCTTATCATTTATATTTGTTTTTTGAAAATATAAAGTAATGTTTTTGCTGTTTTAAGTTAAAAAGTTGCGATTTTTTGTTTTTCAATAAAATATAAATGAAATATAAGGCGGATGAGTTTCAGGGAGGGCGTAGGGGTGCGTATAAAAACTAATAGAAAAGACACCCTGATATCCTTTAGAATTAAGTCGACGAAAACTAATCAAAAGGAGAAAATCAAGATGTCCTATACAAGTCTTATCAAAAACATTTACTCTTTGTTTTATTTTTACTAGAATGAATGGCTTAATAGTATAATTGCTCGGTTCATTTAATGAGTAGCTCTTATTTCCAAATTTGTTGTGTCATACAACACACGTGCATGATTTTCTTTGATCATTTTCTTTTCTAATAAATTACCTGTTCTTTTATCGATACATTTTCTGAAAATTTGTCCATTACGGAAAACGTGTCCATTTTCTTTTGAAAAATATTCATTTTCAGCACGAATATGATAACTGTAAACTTGTTCATTGTCTGAGCGGAGTTCACCATTAAGATGGGTTTCGCTGACAGAAATAATCAGTTGATAGGTATTTTTCGTATTATTTTTGAAACGATAGTCCAGATAATTATAAACAATTGATGTCCCTGTCCCAAAAGGGATTTTACGTCCATAATCTGGGAAAAGATCTAAGCCATCATGGTGATGATGTTCAGTGATTTCTAACGGTGAATGAAGAATGATCCAATGAATCAAATTAGTAAATTGGCAAAGACCTCCGCCAAGTCCTGGACGAACAGCATCATTAAAAATCGTTACACCATCTTTATATCCTTCACTTGCAGAACATTTACCAACTAAATGCCAGAAAGAGAACGTTTCATTAGGCTTGATCAAAATGTTTGATACTTTAGGTGCAGCCAGTTTTAAATTCGCTGCTTTATTTTCCTGTAATGTCAGATCTGTATTTCCTAATTTTCGGCGTATCAAAGATGTATGCTTGTAAACGGATACGGCTAAAAGATCATCAGTTTTAGTTTGAGCAAGTTGCTCTTGCTGAATGAAATCCCGAATATTTCTTTGGAAAATATTCTTTTTTATAGAGATTTCATAAGTCAGTGGTGATAATTCGCTAAACAATTTCCTTTTCATTATTTCATAACCCCATTTCCTTTTGTAATTATATGGTAACACAAAAGACTTTTAATTGAAATATAAATGTAATATTTAGAGAATTTATTTTTAACTAATCCGTTTTAAAATGAAAGAACCCGGAACAAAAACTCAAAATCAGTTTTGTTTCGGGCTCTAAATCGGAATAAACAGTGAGGAAAAAGCAACTCCTTTGCAAATAAACGCTTTTTGTCTCTTTTCATTTCTTTTCTAAATAGTTAGTAATTGCTCAATATCTAATTCAGTCAATGAAGCAACCTGTATATCTGCTCCTGCTAAGACTTCTGTAGCAGAAATACCTACAGCGTACATTCCAGCAGCTTTGATTCCTTCGATTCCGGCTTGTGCATCCTCGAAACCTATTGCATCGTTTGGTGCAACTCCGATACTCTCCGCTGCTTTTACGAAGATTTCTGGGTCAGGTTTTCCTTTTTTCAGAGTTTCCGGATCAACGATATGTCCAAAGAAATCAAGAACACCTAATTTCTCTAAAATCATTGGTGCATTTTTAGAAGCTGAAGCAATCGAACAAGGAATATTGTGTTCTTTTGCTTGGGCTAAAAAATCATGTACGCCTGGTAATAAGTCTGTTTCAGAAAGGTCTGCCAGAAGTTTAACATATTCATCATTTTTCTTTTGAGCTAGAGCTTCTTTTTCTGCTAAAGTAAAGTCATTTTCTCGTTGTCCATAAGCTAAAATTTTATCCAAAGAATCCATACGGCTGATTCCTTTTAGCGTTTCATTGAATGTTTCATCGATTGTAATGCCCAGACTTTGTGCTAAATCTTTCCAAGCAATGTAATGGAACTTGGCTGTATCTGTAATGACGCCGTCTAAATCAAAAATAAATCCGTTTTTCATTGGGATGCTCCTGTCTGTTTTTAGTAGGTAATAATCGTATTTTCGTCTGCCGTTAATTGATAAGATTGGTCTTTAATAATCACTGTTGCCTTTTTAGAAGGACAAATTTGCACTGAATTTTTTGAAACCGTCACAGAATAGTGAATCCCTTTATGGTCAAAATTAAACGTTATATCTGACCAGTTTTTAGGTAAGTTTGGTTTGATTGTTAGATAGTTTTGTTTAATATCGATTCCAGCATAAGTGGTCAAGGTCACATAAATTGTTGCAGCCATCACACCTGTATGGATTCCTTCAGCGGTCGTTCCACCTTGAATATCTTGATAATCAGAATAGAGAGCTTCTTGATATAATTTCCAAGATAAATCATGGAAGGCAACTTCTTCTGCCAGCTGTGCATGGACGATTCTTGACAAAGTTGAACCGTGTGATGTTCTGTTTAGATAGTATAAAAGATTTCTTTCAAGATAATCTTCAGGTAAATCGTAGCCAAGTTCCTCTAAAATTTCATCGATTTTTTCTTTGCTTAGATTATAAAACAGCATTAAAGTATCTGCTTGTTTAGATACTTTATAATCATCAGGAGACTGCCCTTCGGCTTTCAAAATACGATCCATTCGATAAATGTTGCCGTATTTTTCTTTTGCGTGTTCCCAATCGATTTCTTTTAAATCAAAATAGCCTTCATATTGAGCGATGATCCCATCTTTGTTGACTTCGATTGATAAATGTTTGCGGATGTCGTTCATTTTTTCAAGATTTTCTGCCGTGATTTCTGTTTTATTAAATAATTTTGCTTGTTCTTGCGTATTTAAAAGTGAGAGGATAGTTTCCAACTCCTCAAATAGCCAGACCACCATTAAGTTAGTGTAAGCATTGTTTTTTAAGCCGCTTTCGGTACTGTCAGGATAAGCTTCATGAAATTCATCAGGACCCATGACTTTATCGATATAATAGCGATTGGTCGTTTCATCAAAAGTCACAGCACTGCGCCAGAAATTAGCGATTTCCAACAACATTTCAGCACCATATTCTTTGATAAATAGATCATCGCCAGAATTATTCCAATACATCCAGATATTATAAGCGATCGCTAATGACACATGACGTTGCAGGATGCTGTGGTCTTCACCCCATTCGCCATTTAAAGGATTTAGGTGAAGTTTTTGCGTATCTTCACTACCGTCAAGACCGGATTGCCAAGGGTACATCGCACCTTCATAACCACTTTCGCGTGCATTTTCTTTCGCTTTGCTTAAGCGATTGTAGCGATACATCAATAACTGTTTAGCTGTTTCGGGAAAATGAAGAATATAGAATGGCAGGATAAAAATCTCATCCCAAAAAATATGACCACGATAGGCTTCACCATGTAAGCCGCGGGCAGTTACAGAAACATCTAGTTCGTTATTATTGAAAGGAGAAGCCGAAACTAACAAGTGATACGTATGAATCCGCAGTAATTTTTGTGACATCAAATCACCCGTTACTTGAATATCTGATTTTTTCCAGAGTGTTTCCCAGGCTGTTTTACTCTCAGCAAATTCTGCCTCAAAAGAAATTGCCGCAGAAGATGGATTTTCCCAATTGTGTTTTGCTATAGATGCTTTGACTTGTACATGTTTTTCAAGTGTATAGATATTGTTTTGTTCCGCATAAAAAGTGACTTCTTGTTCAATGATTTCTGTGCCAATTGAATTTTTTACAGAGCTATTTTCAAAGAAATCTCCTATAATGTTGGTAGTTTGCTGGATATTTATATGTGACTGATTGGTTTGGACTTCAATCATAGTTTTATTTTTTTCAGCCAACAATTGAGTTACATGAAAGTGTTTAGCTGTTAAGTTGCGGTAACGCTCTACATTAAAGTTGTAGACAGAACCATCTGTTGTGGTTTTGACCGTGATATTTTTAGAGAAATTCAATGGTTGGATCAAGTATTTGATACTATAATTATTCATTTGGGCCATGTTGACTATTTTGTAAGCAATTATTTTCAGTTGATGTTGCTTTGTGTCTTCAACAATCATTTGAGCTGTAAACAGACCCGTTTTTAAATCTAGATTTCGGTGTAAATAATGTAAAGCAGATTTTTCAAGCGTTAACCACTCGTTAGTTCCTTCTACTTGAATACTGATAAATTGGCTGTTTGGTGTATTGACGAAGTCTTCATTTTCTACGATCTGACCAGCGACTTCTGATTTTTCTTCGTTGTAAAGCCCAGCAATATAAGTTGCGGGGTAATGTTCTTTTGAAAGTGTCATCTCAGGTGTCGTACCACGCAAGCCCATAAAGCCGTTACCAATCGTCAGTAGGGACTCAACAGAATATTCTTCTTTCCCTGGCGTGTAACCAAAATAATCTAAATTCCAGGTTAGGTAGTCTGTTTTTTTGTTGAAAGCTGTCGTTAAATCAGTCGCTGTATTCAGTTCCGAGCTTGTAATAATCGGGAAATTCAAACGCTCTGAAAAATACTTGATCAAGCTTTCTCTCCCAGCATTCAATGATGTAATCTGAGTGTTTTCAGTATAAAAGCTAGTGGGTATTTCGTTAAAAACAGCTCCTTTTGCGGCAGGAAATTGTTCTTTGATTTGTGCAGCCAACGTGTCGGCAGTCTTGGGAAACTGAAAATCCTTGAATGAAAAAGAGCGTTCAGAGATCAGTTGTTGTTCTTGTTTTTCTTGAATATGTAACATATTTTTTGTGAGTGTAAATAGTAGAAAGTTCATGATAACAGCTCCTAGCTAAGATATATTTTAAACTTGTATAGACATGTCGATGTTTTCGTTTTCATTATAGTACGAAACACTTGTAAATACAAGTGTGAACTTAGAAAAGAATTGTCAAAGATCAATGGTTTACTTAGGGAGAATGCTATTTTTTTAAAGGAGAATATGCTATCATTTTCTTTGAGTATCCTAAGGTGGAGGGATGAACATGAATAAATTTCATGATATATTTTTAGAGCTTGAAAAAGGAATTTTAGAAGGTGATTATCAGCCAGGAACATTACTGCCGAGTGAAAATCAATTAGTCGAACGGTATTCAGTGTCTAGAGAAACGATTCGTAAGGCCTTGAATTTACTGATCAATGCAGGATATATCCAAAAGAAGCAAGGCAAGGGATCGATCGTTTTAAATGTAAGAAAATTTGATTTACCGATTTCGGGTGTAATCAGTTATAAAGAATTGCAAAATGCACAACAAATTCATAGTATTACTAGAGTTGTCGAGCTGAAGGAAGAAAAAGTCAGCGACTCATTGGCGCGTTTGACTGGTTGGAAAAAAGAAGCTGCGGTGTGGCGTTTGGTTCGTCAAAGGGAAATCGATGGAGAAGTAGTCATTGTTGATATCGATTATTTATTAAAAGAAATCATACACGAACTACCTAAAGAGCGAGCGTCAGATTCTATTTATGATTATTTTGAAAATGATCTAGGTTTGGCAATCAGCTACGCGCAAAAAGAAATTACAGTTGAAGAAGTGACAGAAGCTGATCAGCGCTTAATGGATATTCAAGAAGATACGCATGTGGTGGTGGTCCGCAGTGTGGTGAGCTTAGAAGATACTCGTTGTTTTGAATACACAGAATCTAGGCATCGATTGGATAAATTCAAATTTGTCGACTTTGCTAGACGAAGAAAAGCATAAAAAAATGGATCGTTTTCTAGGAGATGAAAAACTTTGTATGTAGGTATCATCTATTTCATTGTTATTATTTTAGCGAATACAGTGGGCGCTATTTCCGGCATGGGTGGAGGCGTGATCATAAAACCTGTATTAGACACGTTACATTTTCATTCATTAGCAGCTATTTCGTTTTATTCTAGTATAGCGGTTCTTACCATGTCGATTGTTTCTACATTAAGGCAGATGAAAAATGGTCTAAAATTGCAAATTCCGATCGCAGCATTCGTTTCTTTGGGTTCTGTAATAGGTGGAATTACTGGGAATACAGTATTTGAGTCATTGCTGAAGTTATTTTCTGATGAAAAATATGTCCAATTAGTCCAAATTATTCTGACGATCGTCACATTGTTGTTTGCCTTTTTCTATACAAAAGTCGGAGATGCGCGTTCTTTCGATCTGTCTCAGCCGATTTGGTATGTGATCATTGGTTTATTTTTAGGGTTCATTTCTACGTTATTGGGCATTGGCGGAGGTCCGATCAATGTGGCATTATTGATGCTGTGTTTTGGTATACCAATCAAAGAAGCTACAGTTTATTCGATCATCACGATTTTCTTTTCACAGGCGGCAAAAATAGTTACGATCGCACAGTCGACAGGTTTTGGACGGTTTGATCTGTCTATTTTATGTTATGTGATCCCCGCAGCAATTATTGGTGGTTTTGTAGGAGCCTTAATCAGTGGCAAGATTTCGTCTGAGAAAGTGACACAAGTGTATCAAATCGTAATTATCTTAGTGCTGTTGCTCAATTTGTGGAATGGCGTTCAATTATTCATTTGAGGAGGTCAATACAATGGATTATCATGTGAAGGAGTTTTCCGATCTGACGACCAAAGAATTTTTCGAGATCGTTAAGCTGCGTATTGCAGTATTTGTGGTTGAACAAAACTGTCCGTACCAAGAAGTAGATGAGCTGGACGAAGTCGCTTGGCATACTTGGCTGCAAGAAGGATCAGCTATTGTTGGTTATACTAGAATCATAGACAAAGGGGAAACTGTTACCTTCGGCAGAGTTTTGGTCAACCCTGATTATCGTAGAAAAAAATTAGGGAACAAACTTATAGAAGAGACGTTGAAAATGATAGCAGAGAAATTCCCAAATCGTTCAATCATCATTGGTGCCCAAGCCCATCTTACAGATTTTTATGGCGCTTTCGGATTTGAAACAATTTCAGAGGTGTATTTAGAAGGCGATATTCCTCATATTCAGATGAGAAAATAAATAAAAAGAGGCTGAGATTAAACTAAAAAATAGTTTTTCTCAGCCTCTTTTGTTTATTATTTTTCAATAGGGTCTTTTTTTACAACAGTTGTTTTTGAAGCATTTTGCTCTACTAATAAATCTCGAATTTGTTCTAAGTAGTCGTCCGTTGTAAGTAGAATTTCTTCAATTTTGTCTTCTTCTTCAGCTTTTGGTTTCTTCATTTTATTGACAGCTTTCACGATCAAGAATAAAACAAAGGCAGTAATTAAAAATGTAATAAGAGCACTGATTACGTCACCAATGTTAAATGCTACACCTTTTACTGTAAAAACTAATGAGCCTAATGCGTCATCAGCACTTTTATTTCCAGTCGTTAGTACAAATACTAAACTAACTAACGGTGTAATCAATCCATTAACGATTTGTGTAACAATTGCAGTAAAAGCAGAACCGATAACGACCCCAACAGCTAAATCAAGAACATTGCCACGCATAATAAATTCTTTAAATTCTTTAATCATAAGTTTATCCTCCCTTTCTCAAATTCAGTATACAGAAAAATTAAAAAAAATTGAAATGAAAGACTCTTACATCAAGGAAAGACAGTTGAGCTGTGCTATAATTAAATAGATGTAGAAAATCTTAAAAAAACATTTAAAAACGTCCAGATGATTGTAATTCAGACTGGGCTTTATTATGATGAAAAACAAAGAGGAGCTGACAAGATGCCGATTGCATTAGCACAAGGGGTCAACTTACATGTTGTTCCAACAGACAAATATAAAACAGTGCGTATTTTGGTTCGTTTTAATACGCGTTTGAATAGAGAAACAATCACGAAACGGACTCTTTTATCTAGCTTACTTGAAACCAATAGTTTGAATTACCCAGATCAAGTGAAGTTAAGTGAAAAGTTAGCAGAATTATACGGTGCAAGTTTTGGGATCAATGTAAATAAAAAAGGAAACTTACACTTGTTAAATCTGTCCATGAATTTAGTGAATGACAAATATTTGGAAAATAGCCATGTTTTGGCTGATGCGGCAGATTTTGTAAAAGAGATTTTATTCTTTCCAAACATTATTGATGGAAAATTTGAAGCTGAAACGTTCCAGCGTGAAAAAGAAAATCTAAATGCTTATTACGAAAGTGTGTCAGAAGATAAACAAGTTTATTCTTCTTTGGCTTTACAAAACCTGTATTTCAGTCAATCTGAAGATCAAAAAATTCCAAGTTTTGGTACGATCGTTGATTTAGAAAAAGAAACACCCGAAAGTATGGCTTCGTACCATCGTCAAATGATCCAAGAAGACCAAGTGGATATTTTTGTTCTAGGTGATGTGGATGAAGCAGAAGTGACAACGTTATTTGGTGCGTTGCCATTTGAAGATCGTGCATCAGGCATTGCAGATATTTTTTATGCGCAACCATCTAGAAATGTGATCGAAGAACGTTCAGAGCAAGAAACGTTGGCACAGTCAAAACTAAATTTAGGTTATCATACAGATGTTTATTATGGGGACGAAAATTATTTTGCTCTTCAAATTTTTAACGGTGTATTTGGCGGATTTCCACATTCTAAGTTGTTTATGAATGTCCGTGAAAAAGAAAACTTAGCTTATTACGCATCAAGCAACATTGATACATTTCGTGGGATGTTAAGTGTACAGACAGGTATCGATGGAAAGAATCGCAATCAAGTGCTACATCTGATTTCAGCTGAATTAGAAAACATTCGTCAAGGAAATGTAACGGATCTAGAGATTCAGCAAACCAAAGCAATGCTGAAAAACCAATATTTACTTTCTTTAGACAATTCAGGCGCTGTTTTGGAAAATAAGTATTTGGATGATTTGATTCCTCACCTACGTTTAAAAGATGATGAGTGGATTCGCCAAATGGAAGCTGTGACATTAGCTGATATTCAGCGAGTTGCAAAATTGGTACAATTACAAGCCATTTTCTTTTTGGAAGGAGAAAAAGTCGATGAATAAAAAAGAATATCCACAAATCAACGAAGTTCTCTATACAGAAGTCCTTGAAAATGGATTGACTGTTTATTTGTTACCAAAAAATGATTATAACAAAACCTATGGCTTGTTTACGACCAACTATGGTTCAATTGATAATGAATTTGTGCCGATCGGTGAAAAAGACTTTGTGAAAGTACCGGACGGAATCGCTCATTTTCTAGAACATAAAATGTTTGAAAAAGAAGATGGCGATGTTTTTCAACAATTCGGACGTCAAGGCGCTTCTGCCAATGCATTTACAAGCTTTACGAAAACTAGTTATCTTTTTTCCACAACGGATCAAGTAGAGAAAAATTTGGAAACATTATTAGATTTTGTGCAAGATCCTTATTTTACCAAAGAAACGGTGGATAAAGAAAAAGGCATTATCGGACAAGAAATCCAAATGTATCTAGATGATTCCAATTGGCGCTTATTTTTTGGCACATTAGGCAATCTTTACCCAAAACATCCATTGCATATCGATATTGCGGGAACTGTGGAAAGTATTGGCGAAATCACAGCAGAGGATTTATATACTTGTTATAACACGTTTTATCACCCAAGTAATATGACATTATTTGTGGTTGGGAAAATGGATACAGAAGAGATGATGACGTTTATCCGTAATAATCAATCAGCTAAAACGTTTGCTAAAGCAGAACCAATCAAGCGTCACTTTCCTAAAGAAACAGCTGCAGATATCATTAAAGAAAGCTCAATCGACATGGCTATCAGCCGCTCAAAAGTCATCGTTGGCTTGAAAGGGTTAGATGAAGTTCCGGCAGATGGCAAAGAATTGCTTAAATACAAAACAACAGCAAATCTGTTGTTCCAATTATTATTTGGTAATACGTCACAAAATTATTTGAATTTGTACAATGAAGGTTTATTGGACGATAGTTTTGGGTATGAATTTAGTCTAGATCGTAGCTTCCATTTTGCTGATTTTGGCGGAGATAGTGATCATCCTGAAGAATTGGCAGAACGCATTGAAGAGATTCTTCTAACGGTGGAGACAAGTTCTGAAGTAACAGAAGAGAATTTATCTTTATTGAAAAAGAAAATGATCGGTAAATATTTCCAATCGCTAAATTCATTGGAATATATCGCAAACCAATTTTCTCAATCACTTTATGGTGAAACAACATTATTTGATACACCAGAAGTTATTGAAAGTGTTCAATTAACTGACGTAAAAGAGCTAGCACAATCCTTTATCAAAAAAGAAGGATTAAGCCGTTTTTATATGTATCCTAAAAAATAGAAGCTTAAAAATTTTCAGTATGTGAGAGCAAGTGTTTGAAGTGATTGCTTTAGTTTAGGCAAACAGTGAGAAGACTTGCTCCAGCTATTGTTCTTAGAATCAAAAAAAGACCGATATTTAGTTGAAAACTTTCAAAATTGTTATCCTAATTAGTATTTTTTTATGGTATGCTTAGAGCAGTTGGGTAAATTAAATCTTCCAGCTTTTGTCTAGATTAATGAAGAAGAGGATTGTATTTTTACTCAAAAGTTTTACATAAAACAGTAAGATAAGAGTCTATTCAGAGATATTTTATCCCTATTTACTACGATGGTAAATTGTATTACTGGAAGAACAGACTGATGGAATCAGACGAAACTGATAAATTAGAGAGACTGGAGAAGATGGACGAGTGGCCAGTGTAAATATAGGAAAAAAATTAAGAGATGCACGATTGCAGAGAAATATGTCGTTAGACGAGCTGCAACAAATTACTAAAACACAAAAGCGCTATTTAGTAGCTATTGAAGAAAATGATTTTGATTCTATGCCAGGTACTTTTTATGTACGTGCATTTATTCGTCAGTACGCAAGTGCAGTAGGATTAGATGGCAATGAACTAGTAGAGATTTATGATGGAATAGATGAAGAAGAAGATGTAGAGACTGCGATTCAGTATGAAACATTGGATGAATCAAGAACACAAATGTATGATGATGACAGCCAGACCAAACGATTTATGAACAGTTTGCCTGCGGTTATTTTTTCTCTGATTGGATTAGCGATTGCAATTGTTGTTTTTTATATCACATGGCAAGACCGTCAGGCAAGCCCGATGATTCAGCCGCCATCCGCATCTGAAGTTATTAGAGAATCTTCTTCAGAATCAAGCTCAGAATCAAGTCAACCGCCTGCATCAAGCACTACGGAATCTTCAACGACTTCTACGTCAGAACCGAAGGCGCCTACCGAAGTGAAATTTGAATCTGAATCTGGCACGACGGTAAACCTTAGTGCTGTCAATGCAGCGAGTCCTGCCAAGCTTGAGTTCAGTGCAATAACAGGACCTTGCTGGGTCGGTGTTTATATCGCTACAGCAGAGAACAACGATAATGGCTATTTTTACCAAGAAACTATTCAACCTGGACAGCCAAAATCGGTTGAGGTTCCAGCAGGAACGACTCAATTGGTGATCAGTTTAGGCGCTTCTGAGTATATGGAATTTAAATTAGATGGTCAAAAAGCAGAGTTCAATCCGAATAATACAGGCATTGGACCAAGAAATATCAACATGACTCTTGCGTATGCTCAGCAGGCAGAACAGCCGCAATCAACCCAACAGCCACAATAAGTAAAAAGATAATTTGATTATAGATAAAAGGTGAGCGAGAAAAATTTGTGATGAGCAATACGTCATTGCACGCTTTTTTCTCGCTCATTTATTGGAAATATGTTCAAATTTATCTAGGTTAGTTGCTTTAGAAGAAAACTGTGTCTTTTTTCGTGACACCTTCTGTGAGATAACGTAAAATGAGTAAGAAAAGAGAGGGGCAATAGGCATTGAACTTACCAAATAAATTAACAGTTATTAGAATATTTATGATTCCAATTTTTATCGCTGTCGTCAGCATACCTATGGATTGGGGGACGATCACGATTGCAGGAACATCTTTAGCAGTCACTCAACTGGTTGGTGCCGTTATTTTTGCGGTTGCAAGTATTACCGATTGGTTAGATGGAAAAATTGCTCGAGCACGAGGATTAGTAACAAACTTCGGTAAGTTTGCGGATCCATTAGCAGATAAAATGTTAGTAATGACAGCTTTTATCGTTTTAGTTGGACAACAAAAAGCTCCTACATGGGTAGTGGCAATCATTGTTTGTAGAGAATTAGCTGTGACAGGGTTGCGTTTATTATTGGTTGAAGGCGGTGAGGTTATGGCAGCTGCTTGGCCAGGTAAAGTAAAAACAGCTACACAGATGGTTGCTATTATCTTATTGTTCATCAATAATATCCCATTTGCAGCAATTGGCTTACCACTAGATCAAATCATGTTGTATATTTGTTTACTCTTTACGATTTATTCAGGAGTCGATTATTTCGTGAAAAATGCAGATGTGTTTAAAGGTTCAATGTAAGACTATTTAAATTCAAGCTTAGTAAAAATCTACTTTTTCTCCTCTATTTTGAGAAGGAAAGCTAGATTTTTTTGCTTTATAAGCAATTTTCATAAAATTTATATCTTTAAAACCGTATTAAAACAGTCTTTTTCAAATTTTTTCATGTTTATAGAAATATTTGATACTACTATTTATAAGATAATAGTTTACTTTTATTGAAACAGTGGGTATAATTTGTGTATCGAAGCTATTATTTTATGAACAGTAGTATTCGAATATAAAAAATTGGAGGAATTTATAATGAACAAATTTATAAAAGGTGCAGTTGTTGCTGGATTAGCATTATCTATCGGAGGAACAGGATTTTTAGCAACAGCGACTCAAGCGCATGCTGATTCTGCTCAACTAGTAGATAACACAGCAAAAATCAACGCATTGATCCAAGAAAAACAAGAATTGATCAACAAGAAAAAAGTAAGCAAAAATGGACTAGAACAAAAAGCTTTAGGTATGCGTATCGGCGAAATCGAACGTGAAATCAAAGCTTTAAAAAATGGCAACACAACAGATAGCTCAACTGGAAATACAACAACTCCTGCAGCTCCAAGCGAAGATACAGCAGCAAAAATCAACGTATTGATCCAAGAAAAACAAGAGTTGATCAACAAGAAAAAAGTATCACGTGATAAAAACGAACAAAAAGCTTTAGGCAACCAAATCAAAGAAATCGAAAAAGAAATCAAACAATTAAAGAAAAATAAATAAATCTCAATGAGTCTATCGAGTCATTGAGATGAGGATTTAAACAAATAAAAAG